>JBGVIW010000078.1:0-4499 GCA_045128995.1 Ruminococcus sp. | reverse complement strand
CGGGAAATGCTGTGACGTGGGATACTCAGGTTGAGGTTGTTTCGGAGATCCCTGTCCCTGAGGACAACAACCCTCGGCTTGCGTTCAGCACGCTGATTGAACGCTATTCTGCGGAAAATGCCGTGTTCGGCATCGATGTCTCTAAGTGGCAGGGCGAGATTGATTTCGAGGCTGTCCGTGACGCTGGGTGCAGTTTTGTGATCATGCGCATAGGTGCTTACTATGACGAATATGCTCTCGACCAGTATTTTGCGACAAATATTGAAGCGGCAAAAAATGCCGGGCTCGACGTGGGAGTTTACATCTACACGACGGCTAACAGCGAGGACGAGGCAAGGGGAAATGCACGGTGGATAGCCGAAAACCTCGCCGGAGCGGAGCTTGATTTTCCGGTGGTTTTCGACTGGGAGAGCTTCTCGAATTTCCAGCAGTATGAGATGAGCATCCACGACCTGAACTGCTATTTCGAGGCTTTTGCCGATGAGCTTGAAGGGCTGGGGTATTCCGCAATGCTTTACAGCAGTAAGAATTTCCTCAACAATTTCTGGTATGACCATAGTGATGAATATCCTATATGGCTTGCGCATTATACTGACGAGACTGATTATGCCGGAGAATACTCAATGTGGCAGATGAGCTGTTACGGTCAGATCGACGGTATATGGGCAGATGTCGACCTCAACATCCTCTACACTGACAAGCCGATGAACTGAATATCTGCAAAAAACGCCTCCGGACGAAAGTGACCGGAGGCGATATTTTTTATTATCAGAACTGTTTTGAGTACTTTTTTTCGTTTTCTCGCAGTACGTGGAGGTTCATTTTTACCTCATCGGGAACGGAACCCGGGAAGTGAAGCTCGGCATAGCTGCACAGCGACTCGATCGCAGCGCAGGTGCAGGGGTAATAAACTGAAGAAACTGCATCCTGAGTCTTTAATGTTGTCGCAAGAGTTACCGTCAACCCGAGTGTCAGTTTGACAAGTGTATTGCACAGCCCATCAGTAGCTCTGGCACTTGTATCGGGGTCGGTTTTGTAAGAGTAAATCAGCCCGAAAAGGTCGAGGAGATTGTCTCGGACGACCACGCCGTCGATGTAATTCTGAAGCGCCGAAGCCTTCGCAAAAGGCCAGTCGGAGTCGATCATGATGTCGTAGGAATCGGATCCGGGCGCAGTTTTGAAGGGGTGGAAAGTTCGGGCAGTCATGAGCTGGACGTCCTCGAAAGTCCATGAAGTGCCGAAGATCGTGTTGAGCGCAAACAGCACATCAGGCGTGAGCTGGGTGTTGAGAATGGCGGTAAATAGGGAATAATTGAGTGTGTAGGTCATGAATTTCCGGCTGAGGGGAGCGATGCCGTTTATTATGGAATCCGCCTTTTCAAACTGAGCGAAGGTGAGCTGGTACATTTTCTGAGTCTGTTGACACAAGTTTCTGTAGAGGGCATTCATCTGATCGTCGGACATATTGACGTTATAGTGAGAATTGCCGTGAACATAATCAAGCCCCTGACGAGCCTGTTCCTTAGAAAGACCGGATTTATGCATCTGCTCGACGAGGATGCTATCCGCCGTACCGTCGGAATTGTCGTAATACTGGCTTATAGCGGAATTAATTTTATCATTATTTTTCTTATTGCGTGAAAAAATCCCCATAGCTGAACTTCCTTTCTGGGTGTGGTGAAACACAGTTGTATATATTATACAACAAATCGGGAAATAAGTCAATAGAATTTGACAAAAAATAAATCTGGAAAGAAAAAACCGCACAGGGAGCGCACCCTGCACGGCTTTTCTGATACATTATAGAAGAAAATCTAACATTCTGGAATTAAAAAGAGGATTGATTACAATGATATTATACCTCAGCGCAGGGAGAAAGTGAATGATAAATCTTACTGATTTACTGATGTATTGTGCTTTCGTTGAGGAGATGATAGGATTATTGTGCAGGAAAAATAAAAAATCCCCTGAAAAATCAGGGGCAGGAAGCTCAATAAAGTTTTATCTGCGCTTGTACGGGCGTTTTTCGTCAGTGAGTCCAAGGAGATAATCAACGCTCGTTTCGTAATAATTTGCCAGCAGAATAGCTGTTTCAGCACTTAGGGAAATCGTGCCGGTTTCATACTGCGAGTAGGTATTCTGCGAAACGTTGAGATATTCAGCAATGTGACGCTGAAGAATATCCTTGTCCTCACGAAGGGATCGCAAACGCTCAAAGATCATAAAATCACCTCTATAATAGTATTCCACAAGAGAGGAAAAGTTTGTGGATTTATCTTACATACGGATGTAGAATTGTGTCGAATCGTGTCGAAAAAACGTTTTTAATTTTTTAAGTTGTATAAATTCGGTCGAGCGGTATTATCGATTTAGTAGTAATTGTGATAAGGGGCTTGACTTTTATCTGTAATCAAGATATAATATAATCATGCTCTTGTAATAGAGAAAGTTTATTAGAAGTGCATCTGATATATTGTGCTGATAAAATAAATATATTCAGCGTAATTGTGCATGGAGAATTCTGTCGATTTTCACTGTTCAAGGGAAAGTGTGTTCTTAACTTTGTTGGAAATAACTTATGATGCATGAGTAATTTTGGTGGATTTTGACAAAAAATATGAACATCCTTGACAAGTTTTATCGGTAGTGTTATAATATTCTTAATCTATATAAAAAAGGTTGATTTGGTGAATAAGATATTAAAAACTACCATTAAAGCTCTCAACTGGATAATCGTCGCTTCTGCGGCACTTCTCGGCATAACTATTGTGCTCCTGAAGGTCACTGGCGTAGAGCTTTATTACATTAAAACTGCTTCGATGACGCCCGAATATCCTGTCGGTGCGCTGATACTCGTCGATGAGGTCGACACCGATGAGCTTGAGGAGGGCGATGTTATCACCTTCAGGCTTTCCGGTAATGTTACCGCTACGCATCGAATCGTCGAGGTGATCCCTGATGAGGATAATCCCGATTTTCTCCGCTTCAGGACTAAGGGCGATGCTAACGAGGATCCCGATGCTTCGCTCGTCGATCAGGACGAAATTATCGGTTCTCCGATCTATTGTGCACCTGACCTCGGCAGGTTTATTACTAAGATAAAATCGCCGCCCGGCTTGTATTATGCAATCGCTGTGGGTGCGGTTCTGCTTCTGTTTGTTTTTGTCTCTGACTCGATTATCGGCGATAAGAAAAAACAGGACGATAATACTGATAAAAAAGGAGAGTTGAAAGAATGAAGAAGGCTGGAAAGGCACTGCTTATATGCGGCGGAGCTGCTGCGCTTGTTGCAGGCTCAGTGTTCGGTACGCTGGCGTTTCTTTCCGATTCCGAAGAGGCTGTGAACGTCTTTACGATCGGAAAAGTGTCTATGTCGCTCGCTGAGACCGATGTCGACGGCGACGGCGATACGCTCAGAAATGAATACCGCCTCGTTCCCGGTATGGAGTATACCAAAGACCCGACGGTTACTATCGACGCAGGCAGCGAAATGGCGTATGTCCGCATGATCCTGACTGTACATAACCATAGCGCTGTGCAGGCAATCATTGACAACGAAAAGAATAACCTCACCGATTATGCTGACCTTCTCGGCGGCTGGGACGAAACTTCGTGGATCTATGAGGACTTCACGGTGGATGAGGATGCGAATACCATCGCTTTTGAGTTCCGCTATAAGGAAACTGTCGACGGCTTTGCTGACGATGGCTCAGAGGCTGATCAGGAGCTTCCTGCTCTCTTTGAAACACTTAAGGTTCCCGGAACTCTCGATAACGACGAGCTTCAGTCACTCTATGACGGCGGCTTTAAGATGGTCGTTGAGGGACACGCTATTCAGTCTGCTGGCTTTGAAAATAACGAGGACGGCGCTTGGATCGCTTTTGATGGTCAGACTGCTGAATGATTCGCTCCGGAATCTGCCGGATTACTATTGTTCAACGTTAATTTGATATTAATTTTCTGAAAGGAGGATGTGTGATGCGAAAGGAAAATAATTCGCAGAAAGAACCCAGACGCTTCGGTATGAAGGCTCTGGTTGTCACAGGCGCTGCAACTCTTGCTCTTACAACGGCTGTCGGAGGTACTCTTGCGTGGCTTATCGCTAAGTCGGATACTGCGGTGAATACTTTCACCTACGGTGATATCAATATCACTCTCACTGAGACTGATACTGGTGATAATGACGGCGATCCCGGTACTAATACCTATGAAATGGTGCCCGGAAATGAGATCACTAAGGATCCTCTCATAACTGTTGAGGCTGACAGCGAGGATTGCTGGCTGTTTGCTAAGATCGAGGAGACAGGCGACTTTGACAGCTATATCAATTATACCGTAGCTGAAGGCTGGAACGCTCTCGAAGGCGAGGACGGTGTATACTACCGTGAGGTCTCAAACTCCGCCGAAGAGCAGCAGTTCGAGGTGATCGCTGATAACCTTATGACTGTCCGCAAGGACGTTACTAAGGAGATGCTCAATGCTCTCGATAAGGACGGCGA
>JBGVIW010000077.1:0-7294 GCA_045128995.1 Ruminococcus sp. | reverse complement strand
GTAAATCATGTTCATGGAAAAAGATGTGTTTTTTAATTTTTTCGATTTTGTCTCTTGCTATACCTGTTGCTTCTGCGATTCGTGCTGTATCTGTTTTCATGTGCCTTACTGATTCATAATATTGTACAGCGTGCTTTTGGGCAGCTTTGCTAACAGGATTAAGCGCCCCGCTAATAGCTCCTGTATTAATTATACCACTTCCCCCCGAAAAGTCAACCTTTTTCTTGGGAATGAATCCAAAATCATACGTCTTATCCATGCGTTCTTCGAGACCGACATCGGAGCAGAACTTTTTATATTCCGCAGTCCGGCGGCGGATATCACGCTTCACGGCAGCAGCTCCGGAGGTATCTCCGGCAGCTTTGAGAGCATTCTCTTCAGAACGCATCGCTCTGATTTTGCGTTCTTTCGCACGCATTCGCTGAGATGCTTCATAACGTGTCATTTTTTTGCCGTTATACTCGACTTCCTCGTTACTGCTGTCGATAGCTGCCTGCCGCTCTTCTTCGGTGTAAGCAGGGCGTGCGGCGGCTCTGATTATGTACGAGATGTGATGCCCGCAGTTGAGCGTGCCGATAGGACGTTTTAATCCGCCATTGATGCGTTCCCAGTCGTCCAGATCAAACTGCCTGCCCTGTATCGGCTGATGATCAGGCGCGCAGAGATGGTGGAGCGATACCTCCACGCCGTCGGCGTTGAAGATTTTACCATTGATCTCCTGCAATTCCTGATTCAGCCGGCGAACGCCTTCAGCGATATTCATGCGGATGTGGCTGTCAGCACGGCGAGCGACTCTCCTGCCGGATTCTTTATCCCAGTAGAGCGTTTTTATACCCGATTCCGAGAGCTGGTGCATGGCTTTCCGCAGCACCTTTTGATAGCTCTGACCGCCGGAAGCCATTGCATTGACAGCCTGATTGACGATTTTACGGTATGTTTTTCCGATGGGCTGGACTTTGCCGTCGTAGTCATAGCAGTATGTATGCGAGAGATTGAGCAGCTCGGATACCTTCTGTTTCTGCATAGCGGCGATCAGCTCACGAGTTCGGGAACGTTTTTTCACCGTGCTTATCTGGATGCTGCGATATGAAAAGTAACGCTCTGCCAGCTTATAGGTTGCGTCCTCCGTCTTGTCATAGATCTGAGCTATCTGAGGAGCATATTTCCGGTCTTGGTCACGTATAGCACGTTTTATCCGGCGCATATCGTCGTTGAGATACTCAGCCGCCGCTGCTGATTCGGCTAGCTTCGTAAGTTCCTCCGGTGACAGCTCTGTCAGCTGTTCAAGGCGTTCGGCTATGATCAGCAGTATATCTTCCTGCATCCGCCCAAATGACTTCAATAGAGCTTCTGCAAGCTCGTCAGACCATTCAGGACGTGTGATATCAACCGTCATTTTCTGCTGCCGGCATCATTGCTTTTAAGCGTGCCGCATTTTCCTCATCGATCTCAGTAATACGTTGCTTAGCCGTCTCGAGATCCTCTTTGTACACCTCCATGCGGTATTCCGCACGATCGGCAACCTCAGCTTCAACTTCTCTCAGCTTTCGGTTGGAGGTAGTCTCAGTGTCCTCGAACATACTGTTATCGAACTTGATCGTCAAGCCCTCAGGATTGATATTCCCGAGTGTTGTAAATGAGCTGACGGCATAACAGAGCGCGTCCATGATGTCATACAACTCATTTTCAAGGCGTGTGATATGCTTGTCACGCTTGCGTTTAAGCTCGCTGTTGGAGCTGTATACCTGAGCAGCGGTATTCATGTTTGCGGCGTCAAACTTGTACATATCCTTACCCATTCCAACCGCACTGGAATACGCTGAGAGGTTAGCTTCGAGCGCAGAGATTAGCTCTGTTGTTCTGAGCGGAGAGTTTTCAGCTTGCAGCAAACTCTGTGAGTTGAAGCCCTTAGGCACGGTATAGACGGAGATATCGTTCGCATCAAACACAAGATTGCCGTCGATGTCCTCACACATATCGTCCGAAACAAACACACGTTTGCGCCCTAGGTTGATCTCGTTGCTGAGACTGTCATAGCACTCGTCAGTCGCCTTAGCTGCGTCAAGAGCGTTCGCAAATATCGAGATACCAAACGGATAATCATAAGCCGGATGAGTCGGAGGAACAATGTTATTAGCCACCGCAGGAGAGAGCAGGCAGAACCACCGCTTATCAGATCCAGTATCAAACGACCGGAACGCTCCGAGGAGTCTATCTTCCTCTTCAGCACTCAGCTCCGTGATATCGCCTGACTTAGACTGCTCAAAAATACGATTTTCGATGATGTAATTGCCGTTATCGCCGATAATATGGGCTGACAGTGTGATGTAATGCTTGCTGCGGATGGTTTTCGCTGTCACAAATGCGCACTCTGTACAGCGGTCAGCCGTCCATGATATCGGGTAGATCTTTTCAACCGGCACGAATTCCAGACGGGGCGTTGATTTGACTGACGGGGCTGTCGAACCGGTTGAGCTGTCATAGTTGAGGTCAGAAACTGCCATCACAAGCGCCCCTGTTCCGGCTGCAAATGCTCGCTCGATGCTCTGATTGATCAGTGCCCACGCCGACATTCTTGTTAATACTTTAGTTAACAGCTCGTTGCTGCCCTGATCTGCGACAGTAACGGCACAGTTAGCATTATACAGGATGTCAGCCCAATCTTCACAGGACTTCTTAGGCAGCTGGAGCGTTTTGCGGCGTTTCTTTATGTGCCCTCTGCCGTTCCAGATCTCGTACAAATGGAAATCCTTGGAATAACCTGCGTACCATGACTGCCAGACCTCAGTCTGTCTCTCCCATTCCTTACGGACGTTGATGTCAACGCCGTATTGGTCTTTTATGTATGTTGAGATTTTCAATTCTTCACCGCCTTCAATAATCTTTCCGCAAACGGATATATCGCATATTCAAATGCGTCCAAGCTGTCAACGTCAGTAGTACCGTCGTCGAGTCTGGTATCGGGCTGTTTGTCGCTCCATAACGCTTCACGGAATGCCGTTGCCATGTTGATGCAATCCCTCATAATATGCAGCCGTCCTCTCTGCATCAGTATCTGAGTCAGCTCTATGCGCTCCAGTATCACGCCTTTCTCGCAGTTCTCAACCTTTGCAGTGATCCCGTTGCGCTTGCAATAGATGTAGAGCCCTTTGTTGAGCGTATTTCCCAAACCGCCCCAGTCACCAAATACATGAGCAACAGTTCCAAATCTGCTGACTACTATGTCATAAAACTCGTGGAATTTTTTGTATAGCGTTTCGGGGTCATAAACGCCGCCCATGTCTTTTTCTGCCAGAACGTACACATCTTGATATCCGGCGGTGAATCCAACCGCTTTGATGCTTGTTTTGGAAGATCCTGCACCGTAGTCAAGCCCTATCACAATAAGCCGGAGAGCTGGCACACTGCTGACAATAAACGGCTCTGCGTTGTCCGCAAAGGCACGGTAGATAATGCCCTCCGCTGCTGTCCAGAGACCGAGAATGTAACGATCATAAAAGACTGTGCCTCTGTACTCGTTTTCGAGGCTTGTAACAAATTCCGCTGGGAGCACTGGATTGTCATAAATCGTATATTTTTGGATGTATGCGTCAATATCCGGCTGGTCGATGAATTTTTTCAGCCAGTGAGAGGGGTACTCTGGATTGCATGAACCGTCAAAACAGCTGTAAGCCTTATCAAGTCGGGATTTGAGCATTTCAAAAACGTCCTTGTTCCAGCGTGCTACCTCATCGCCATAGCAGTATTTGATAGATTTACCTTGCAGCTTGGACACCTGTGAGACTTTCTCGGCACCCAGACAATACACCGGCACACCTGCAATTATCGCTATGTTACGGCTGTTGATAGTGCCAACGACCGCTTCAGTATAGATCTCTCGCATAGGCTGGAGGACGTTGCTCTCTATCGTCTCTTTGGATACGCCTAGAAACACGTTAAGCCCCGGCTTGTCCTTGACTGCCCTGAGCCGTGAGAGTATGACATAGGCGATATCAACGAACGATTTACCGCTTCTTACTGCGCCTATCTTAAAATTCCAGCGTCGGTTAGCATTGCGGATGTATTCGTTCTGCTTAGGATTCAGCGTCGGCACGGTTCTTCGTCTCCTTCAGAATCTCGTCAAGCTTGGTGAGGGCTTCAGATTCAGGTTCTTTTGCTCGTTCTTTAAGTGCAAGTTCACGCTTTCGGAGTTCAAGCTCTGCGGATGCATTGTCTTTACCCAGTATGCTGCGCAACTCACGGATTGCTGGGACATCTCCTTCAGCAGCTTTCAAAAAAAGCCCCTTGATGATCACCATACTGTTATCAGCATCAGCCGGATCAATTCCAAGAAGCCCCAGTTCTTCGATATCTTTGCCGCAAGCTTTCATACCCAGAAGCAATTCAAGCTGCTGACGCATAGTTTTTTTACGTCTGCGCACCTCTCCGGATTTGCGTCCGCCTTTAGCTCCGTTTGCTCTAACTTCTTCCGGGGTTCGTTTGCTGTTTGGAACTAAGTTGTGTTCATTCAAATTCCACCACCTCAAATCAAAAATATACAGAAATACCGCCCTAGATAAGGACGGTATCTCTGCTGTCAAAAATAACTAAAAGGAGGATGCCAAATAGTTAGAAGGGTTATGGTTGCGAAGGGAGGGATCGAACCTCCGACCTCCGGGTTATGAGCCCGGTGAGCTGCCGCTGCTCTACTTCGCCGCCGCCGGCTTTTTTGGCACGGATAGCCGGCATCCGTTGAAAGGAAAGCACAGACTTTTCGGGAGGCATACAGGTGCGGCTCCGAAAGAGAGGTAGATGTGCACCGCACCGAAGAGCCTGCTTTATCTCCCGTCGCTCTTCTATGATACCATTTTAGCACAGGTCAGGGTGACAAACAATGACAAAGGGTGACAAGATTATTTTTTGCGAAACCGCCCTACCACTTCGAGAGCACGCTTGTGCTTGCGCTTAGTGTCTCTCACACTATAATGAATCGCTTCAGCAATCTGTTCCATCGTCTCGAAGCAAAGATAACGGCGTTTAAGTATCGTGCGGAGGAGCGGATCTGTAACACAGTTGATAGCCGAATTGATCTCGAGATAGCTGTCGGCTAGTTCTTTTATTTCCTTGGTGAGTACAAGTTCTATGTCTATAAATCGCTCGAGAGCGTCCTCAGTGCTGTTTTTTGCGCTTGTGTTCCCGGTGGACATACTGCCCTGAGCACACTTTGCAAGCCGTTCAGCAAGCTCCCTGAGACGTGTGCGCTGTGTTATAAGTGCGTCTATCCTGTGCTTGTTGTGGTATCAGCAACGGCTTGAATATCTCGTACACTGACGAACTTGACATCTTAACCGAATTACCAAACGGATAAGCTCCGCAGTCAATGCCTGCTCTCAGGTGATTAGGCTGGATCGTCATACCGTGTGTTTTAAGTATCTCGCACGCTTCCTTGACGGACAGTAATGTGATTTGTCTCATGTTGTCCTCCTTATGTAGTGTGATTGGTCTATGGCTCCCATTCTCCCAGTAAATCTACCAAGCTTGGGCGCTGTTTCGGGATATCTCGTTTTTCTAATTCCTCCAGATACTCTTTCAAACAACGAAACAGTTCTGACTTTTGAAATAAGCACCAATCGCGGTAAGGCAGTTCGAAAAACACTTTCACTGTATGAGGCTTGCCGACTCTGACTTCTTCAAGAGTTTCAAACATTAGACTGTTCCTCCTTCCTCCTTTGGTCATTCCGGGCGCATCTTATCAGTAAGCCCGAGAAGATAATCAACGCTGACGTTGAAGAGACGTGCGACATTCACCAGTTCGTCACCGCTGATATTTGATTTATTATCTCGGCGGTTACGATAAGTCTTAGGTGATATACCGAGCAGTTCAGCAGTCTCTTTTATAGAGTATCCTGCTCTTGCGCGCTCTGCTTCGATATTACGATAAAGCTTTTCGGATGCTGTCATAATTTTACCTCCTATCTTGAATTGGTTTTAATCGTATGCTATAATTTAAATGCACTACCCCTGCCCCTGTCTGCCGCTTCCTCACTCGTGTGAGGAGGTGATAGTATGGAAAAAGTAACCGTAAAAACTGTTGCTGAAGCTAATAAGCTGATCCAGCAGGGTTACAAGATAGAGTACGTTACGTACTGGGTTAACAATCCAGGAACTACTTCTATCACTATGAGTAAGACTTAATTACTCATCAGCCCGACAACGCCCCTCAAGCTAGGGCAGGGGAAAGTGTTTCATAGAGCCTTAAGTGGTGCGCCACTTTTTGGCTCTATGGTTATTATACGCCAGTTTTGAGTAATTGTCAAGTAAAAAAACGCCCAAAATTAGCAATGCTTAATTGTGCAAAATGCTAAATTTGGGTAAATACTCTTGAAAAACGCCAAATTATGGCTTATAATAAATACAGGAGGTGATTAAATGTTCAGTGAACGTCTCCGGATGCTCAGAGAAGCTCGAGGGATGTCGATGCGGAAAGTTGCTGACGACTTACAGTTGCCGTATACAACTTACAGAAACTATGAAAATGGAAGATGCGAGCCGAATACAGAGCTGCTCGTTAAGCTTGCAGCGTACTATAGTATATCTGTCGACTGGTTGCTCAACTATTCCCCAAAAACCGAAAGCCCCCCACCTGAAAGCAAGTGGGAGGCTTTGGAAAAGGCGCTTGAAAAGCTCACAGAGAACGAGGTGAAGGAAGTTTGGAGCTATGTAAGGTTCCTTCACTGGAAGCGTCAGCAGGATAGGCAGGGGTAACACCCTGCTTTTCCTTTTCCCATTCTTCCATCTCCATGAGCATGCGGATCACATCTTTAATCATTTCACTTTTCGTCATATCGCTTCCTCCTAAGAACATCTGTTCTATATCTTAATTTTATTATAGAACAAATTTTCTGAAATGTCAAGTATTTTTGACTGAAAAAATTATATCACAGAATTTCTCTGAAAAACTGTCAAGTTTCTTTCAATTTTCTGTCAGGTTTCTTTCAAGTTTCTGTCATTTCCGTTAAAATGCACAAAAATTATATTGAAAATTCGTTCTATTATTGTATTGTATTTTTTACCGTTTTGTGGTAGTATTTAAGTGTAAAATATACACTTTCAGGAGGATTATGTATGAAAAAATATATTGCATTATTGTCTGCCTGCTTGATGGCTGTTTCTGCTTGTGGATGTTCGGATAGCACGGAAACTGATGTTGAAAATGATGTTGCTGAAGTAACGGAGGAAGTGATTACGGAAAAAGCTACTGAATCGCTTACAGAGCCGCCAACTGAACCTCCGACCACACTGCCACCTACAGAAC
>JBGVIW010000076.1:0-12599 GCA_045128995.1 Ruminococcus sp. | reverse complement strand
GAAAATCCATGCTTGATGATCGACGAAAGCTCTCTGTTAAGGCGTTTTTCGACAAGCTCCGGCAGCGGATCGCCATAGATTTCCCTTGCCTTTGCATTGGTGATCTGCGTAAGCTCCTCCTCTGCACCGTCGATAGTGGGAGTGAACGTTCCCTTCGGTATCGGGCGGACGTTCTCGATCATGTCAGCGATCATGTTTGTGTTGGTGATGACAACTTCCTTCGCTTTATCCTCGCCGAGATAGTCAAAACACGCAAGCATCTCCTCTGTTGTTCTGAAGTAGAGCGGCGGCTGGAACTCAGCATCCTTGAAGCCCATGCTCGCAAGCAGAATCTTACGGTATACTGCATCCTTCGGATCGATAAAGTGGACATCGCACGTTGCGCAAACCGGGATATTCAGCTTCTCTCCGAGAGCAACGATCCGGCGGTTATAGTTGCGCAGATCCTCAAAATCTTCAGCCATTCCCTCACGGATCATGAACTCGTTATTCTCGACCGGCTGGATCTCGAGGTAATCGTAGAATTTTGCCAGACGCTCAAGCTCCTCATCAGGTTTATTCTCGACCATCGCAGTAAACAACTCACCCGATTCGCAGGCACTTCCGAAGATAAGTCCCTCTCGATGCGCCTCAAGCACTGATTTCGGAATGAGCGGCTTTTTATAGAAGTAGTCCAGATGGCTGTACGAAACAAGTTTATAGAGATTTTTCAATCCAGCCTGATTTCGCACGAGGATGATATGATGGTATGATTTCAGCTTCTTGACATCGATCGAGCCGGCTTTGAAGTTTAGCTCGTCGAGCGTTTTTAGTTCCTTGTCGCTTATGAGTCTGCCTACAAGTTCAATATATATCTTTGCAAGCATCAGTGCATCATCAGACGCACGGTGATGATCAAATTTTCCAAGCTTGAGCTGCTTTGCCACGAGATTCAGCTTATGGCGTCCCATCTCAGGAAGCATACACTGGCACAGGATTAGCGTGTCAAGCCAATTATAGTCAAATTCAATATTCTGACGCTTGCAGACCTCGTTTATAAATGATGTATCAAAATTAGCGTTATGAGCCGCCAGAACAGGCTTATCGCCGCAGAATTCCATGAATTTAAGCAGCGCTTCCCTTTCACCTGGGGCGTTAGCTACCATTTCATCGGTAATTCCCGTCAGCTCGACGATCTTTGGAGGAATCGGTCGTCCGGGGTTAACCATTGTGTTGAAGCTGTCCACGACCTGCATATTCTTCAGCTTCACTGCTCCGATCTCGGTAAGCCTGTCCTTAGAAAAACTCAGACCGGTCGTCTCCACATCGAACACGACTATCTCATCATTCACACTGCGTGAATCCGGCTTTTTTAGTATCTTCTGCTTGTCGAGGTCGTTTACAACATACGCCTCGCAGCCATAGATGACCTTAAGTCCCTTTGGCGTATTGTACATTGCATCCGGAAATGCCTGAACTATTCCGTGATCAGTTATTGCCATCGCCTGATGTCCCCACTGTGCTGCACGGTTGAGAAGCGTCACGGCATCAGTAACCGCATCCATTGAGGACATATTTGTATGGCAGTGCAGCTCTACTCGCTTCTCGGGGTAATTATCCATCTTCGGGATTCTCTTAACCTTTATCACCGACTGCGGCGAGATAGTGATATCCCTTGCATAGCTGTCGTAGTCGATTTTTCCTGAAACAAGGAGCGTCATGCCGTTTTTAATGCTGTCGAGCTTCATCTCGCTGATCTCTTCGTTCTTTGCGAAGATCTTGATCTTCAGCGATCCGCTGTAGTCGGTGACATCAAAGGTAACAACAGTTTTCTCATTGCGCAGCTCCTTAAGTTCAGAAGCAAACACATCGCCGATGATAACAAGCTTTTCACCCAGCTTCTGAACGGCTTCGGAGATCGGAATTGGTTTCTCACGGATAGCTCTGCCCTTGATTATCTCCGCCGACTCAGCGTCAAATCCGATATCCAAGGAGCTTATGTCCACCGATTTTGTCGGGACTGCTGCCTGGATCTCCTCCTGAATACGCTCCTCGGGAGTTTTTTCCGGAACGAGCTGATCGCTGTGATCCGGAAGCTCGGCAGCCATTTTCTCCAGCATCTCATCATACTCACACGAGCTTACGGCAGACTCTCCGTCGAGAGATACTCTCACTCTCACACCAAACTGATTATATATAAGCTGAGAGAATTTTCCGCAGAAGTCAAAGCGGTCGAGAATATCACGTCCGCCGTGACTGAGCTTTATCGTGAGCGTATCGCTGCTGAGGCGTGCCTCAGAATCGTCGAGAAAGCCGTTCACAACCGACACTTCTCGTTTGAGAAGCTGTATCATCTCGCCAAGACA
This sequence comes from Ruminococcus sp., assembly GCA_045128995.1. GTDB lineage: Bacteria > Bacillota > Clostridia > Oscillospirales > Ruminococcaceae > Ruminococcus. The sequence goes on along the minus strand of JBGVIW010000076.1, from coordinate 10,254 downwards.
GCCGATTCCGAAAAGCTCCGCTGGATACCGGCAATGAAGCCGGATGCGATCGATTTTCAATGCTGTCTCGACGTTTTTCTCGAAGGAAAATATATCCTCACACGGTACTATTTTATCAAAATTGGCGTAGAACGAAATACTATCCAGCTTTTCAGAATATGTAAGCTTGAATATCTCTCCGCTTCTGACTGAATCGGGAATATCTGTCTTGTACTCCTTCAGAAATTCCGCTATGTTTATCTTCATAGATTTACAGCTTTCCGATCTCGTCAAGAAGCTCGGAAACTATATCCTCCTCTTTAATTTTTCTGAGTACCTCTCCCTTGCGGAAAATTACTGCGCATCCGTCGCCTCCGGCAATTCCGATATCAGCTTCTCTTGCCTCTCCGGGACCGTTTACTACGCATCCCATTACTGCAACGGTGATATCCTTCTCGGTATCCTTCAGCGCAGCTTCCACGTCCTTTGCAGTCTGGATGAGATTGATTCTTGTTCTTCCGCAGGTCGGGCAGGCAACGATCTTAACTCCGCTTCGCTTGCCTGCACATTTTAGAATATCCTTTGCTGCTTCGATCTCCTTTACAGGATCGTCTGTAAGCGATACTCTTATTGTCTCACCTATTCCGTCACAGAGAAGCGAGCCTATGCCCATTGCGGACTTTATAAGTCCCATTCTCTCTGTTCCGGCTTCGGTCACTCCAAGATGCAGCGGATAGCTGCACTTCTCGGCTGCAAGTCGGTAGGAGGCGATCATCCTGCCTACATCGGAGGATTTTATTGAAATTACGATATTGTCATAATCAAAACGCTCCAGAAGCGCTGCGTGTCCCATTGCACTTTCTACGAGTGCTTCGGGTGTCGGAGAGCCATATTTTGCAAGGATCTCCTTCTCGAGCGATCCGGAATTCACTCCGATCCTTATCGGGATATTCTTCGCACGACAAGTATCGGCAACCTGCTTTACCCTGTCCATATCGCCGATATTTCCGGGATTTATGCGGATCTTATCGACTCCGGCTGCGGCTGATTCAAGTGCAAGGCGGTAGTCAAAATGAATATCCGCAACGAGCGGGATCTTTACCGCAGATTTTATCGCAGGTATAAGCTTTACTGCCTGCATATCGGGAATTGCCGCACGGATTATCTCACATCCGGCTTTTTCAAGCTCTACCGCTTGCTTTACGCTGCCCTCAATATCATCCGAGCGCATATTGAGCATTGACTGAATATATATGTGATTTCCGTCAAGGAGACAATCTCCCACACGGACTGGCTTTACATTTCTCATATTTACTCCGTTCTGCCGTTTTCCGGCTGCATTTATCCAGTGATCAGGCGGATGATGTCCTGATATGTTGCGAATATCATAATTCCGAACAGAAGTACCATTCCAGCAAAGTGAACGTATGCTTCATGTTCTGGCTTAATAGGCTTGCGCCGTATCAGCTCTATCATACAAAACAGCAGTCTTCCGCCGTCGAGTCCTGGTATCGGAAGAAGATTGAAAATACCGATATTTATTGTAATAAGAGCTGTCAGATACAGAAGTGAGATCGAAGTCTCCTTAACTGTTTCGCCCCGCTTTGCAGTTTCATCGATGGTGGTTACAACTCCGACAGGGCCTGAAAGATCTTCAGCATCGTACTTTCCGGTGACAAGATCCCGAAGGGATATCCAGATAAGTCTGCCAATCGAGACAGAATCTTTTGCTGAATACGCCAGAACGTTTCCTATGTTCTTATCCTCATAGACGAGTCCGAAGTCGATCGTTGCACCTGTCTTGGTGTTTCTGAACTGAACATCCTCGAGAAGAAGCTCCTCACCGTCACGAAGTACCTTTACATCGTGTACAGACGACTGCCCCAGCACATAGCTCAGATCTGTTGTGCTGAGCATACTCATGCCGTCCATTTCGAGGATCTCATCTCCGTACATAAGTCCTGATTCGTAGCTTGAGGAATAATACTCCTTTGTGCCGTCCTCATACTGCACTCCGCTGAAGCCGCCGATCTGCATTGTAGGTACCGACGGCAGCATTGCTGTCATTATGACGACTACCACAAATCCCAGTACGAAGTTCATAAATGCTCCGGCAAAGAGCACGATCATCCTTTTCCAGACTTTCTGTTTACGGAAGCTGCGGCTGTCCTCACTGTCATCGTCCTCGCCTTCCATTGCGCAGTATCCGCCTACCGGCAGAAGACGGAGCGAATATTTTGTCTCGCCCTTTCCGAATCTCAGCAGCTTTGGCCCCATGCCTATCGAAAACTCCAGAACTTTTATTCCGCTGAGCTTAGCGCATATAAAATGGCCAAACTCATGCACTGTAATAATAAGTCCGAATATAATAATGGCAATAACTATACCCATACGTTAAAATTATCCTTTCCATCCGGCTCAGCGAAGTGCTGAGATCTTTCCGGCTACATACTCTCTTGCAAGCTTATCGGCATTGAGAACATCCTCGGGAGAAGTGATCTCGGAGTATCCGAACTCGTCAAGCACTGATGAGACGATCTCTCCGATCTCAATAAAGCGGATCTCGTCGGCTAAAAATGCACGTACTGCCTCCTCGTTGGCTGAATTTACGAGGCATGGATAAGCTCCGCCTCTTGTAACTGCCTCGATCGCAGCACTCAGGCACTTAAATGTCTCGTAATCAGGCTTTTCAAACGTAAGCGAACCATAATCCGTCAGCGACAAACGCTTTGTGGGACACTCATATCTATCAGGATAGAGCAGCGCATACTGGATCGGGATCTTCATATCCGGCACGCCAAGCTGAGCTATCACGGAGTAATCGTCATACTCGACTGCCGAATGAACTACGCTCTGGCGATGGACTACAATCTCGATCTGATCAGGTTCAAGATCAAACAGCCATTTTGCCTCAATGAATTCGAGTCCCTTGTTCATGAGTGTTGCTGAATCAATAGTAATCTTGTTGCCCATGCTCCAGTTAGGATGCTTCAGCGCATCAGCTTTGGTCACGCTGCGAAGCTCATCATAGCTTCTTCCGAAGAAGGGGCCGCCGGATGCTGTAAGAATAATCTTACTGAGCTGAGAACGCTTATTGCCCTGAAGGCACTGGAAAATTGCAGAATGCTCGCTGTCGACGGGATAAATTTTAACACCCTTTTCGGCAGCTCTGGACATTACAAGATTTCCACCTGCTACAAGAGTTTCCTTATTAGCGAGGGCAATATCCTTGCCAGCGTTGATCGCTGAAAGCGTCGGGAGAAGTCCCACCATGCCTACAACCGAGTTGAGCACGATATCATTCTGCTCAAGCGACGCCATTTCACTGAGTCCGTCTGCTCCGGTGAGGAGCTTCACCTGCATATCAGCAAGCCTGAGCTTAAGCTCAGCATACTTACTCTCATCAGCGCAGCAGACATACTCCGGTCTGAATTTTCTTGTCTGCTCCTCGAGGAGCTTGACGCTGCTGTTAGCAGCAAGTCCGAATACATTGAATCCGTGCTTTTCTGCCACCTCAAGAGCCTGAGTTCCTATTGAACCGGTTGATCCGAGAATTGAAATTGTTCTGCTCATGATTATATTTCCCCTTTTTGTTAGGAAAACGCTGTTTTCCTGATTATTATATGAAAATATCTCAGATAAAATGCGAAAGGGACCCTCGCTTTATTAACGAGGAGTCACCTTTCTCAGATATTGATTTAAAGCATTCCCGTAAGGGAAACAAATGCGTAAAATGTCGGAAGAACGAAAAGCACACTGTCAAAGCGATCCATAAGACCGCCGTGACCTGGCATGATCTTTCCGTAGTCCTTAAAGCCGATCTGGCGCTTGATCATTGACGCAGAAAGGTCGCCGACTGTTCCGATGACTGCGCAGACTGCTCCCAATACAAACGTAAGGAGCGCTCTGGTCACAGCAAATTCGCCCATATAGATTGAAAATGCTGCGGCATAGACGATACCGGTAATTGCGATACCGCCGATGAAGCCTTCGATAGTTTTCTTCGGGCTGATCTCCGGGCAGAGCTTATGCTTTCCGAGGAATACTCCGGTAAAGTATGCTCCTGTATCAGCGATCCATGCTCCGCAGAGTCCCATTATAAGCAGGAAAAGTCCATTAGACGGGCTGCATTTGTCGATGCGCACCATACAGGACATTGCCTGCGGCACGAGTATCATCACTGCGAGCGCAAAGAAAATCTGCTCATAGCGCAGCTCCTTGTGCTTTCTGAGCCATGTCAGGAATACTACAAATGACGCAATTAATACTACAGCAAATGTAATAAGTGATAATTTTTCATCGATCATATTCCATGCAACTGGATTACTGAAAAGCTTCAGCATAAAATCCTTCCAGCTAAGAAACGGCATGACGATTCCGCACGCTTCAACTGCGCACAAAATCGGGATGCACTTATGGAGCTTGACTGCACGAAGAAGCTCATAAAGCATTACAGCTATAATTGCCGCAACTGCTATAGGCAATACAATTGTATTGTGCAGGATCAGAATCGCAGCAATAAGAACAACTCCGACTGCACCTGAAATAATTCTTGTAAGCATCAGACACCTCCGAACCGGCGTGAACGCCTGTCAAAATCGATAAGAGCCTTATCAAGCTCTCTTGGAGTGAAGTCCGGCCAGAGGATATCCGTGAAGTAGTACTCGGCGTATGCGCACTGCCAGATGAGGTAATTCGAGAGTCTCAGCTCGCCGCTCGGACGTATCACGAGGTCAACATCAGGCAGACCGCTTGTATACAGATTCTCAGCGACAGACGCCTCGGTTATATCCTTCGGATCGATCTCTCCATCCTTAGCCTTCTGAGCGAGAATCCTTGCTGCGTGGGCAATTTCGTCACGTCCGCCGTAGTTTACTGCCATCATCAGATTCATCTCGGTGTAGTGAGCAGTATCCTCCTCAAGCTTTATCATCTTCTCTCGGAGATCGTCATCGAAAACGCTCTTATCACCGAGGAAAATCATCCTTGTATTCTCTGAAAGATGATTTCTTACGTCAACGATATAGTCACGGAAAAGATCCATGATCGTATCGACCTCGTCCTTCGGACGCTGCCAGTTTTCAGTTGAAAATGCATAGAAGGAGATATTTTTCAGCCCGATGTCCTTACAGTATCGGACGATCTTCTTAAAATTCTTAGCTCCCTCTCTGTGACCGAACGAGCGAGGCAGACCACGCTTTTTCGCCCATCTGCCGTTGCCGTCCATTATGAATCCTACGTGCTGAGGAAGCTTATCCGGCAGCACGATCTCGGATTCCTGTTTTCTTTTAAATAATGCCATTACTGCTCCAATCAGATGCTCATGATCTCTTTTTCTTTTTCTGCAACGGACTTATCGATGTCAGCGCAGTACTTGTCTGTAAGATCCTGAACCTTCTTCTCGCAGTCCTTCATATCATCCTCAGTGATCTCGGAGTTCTTCTTCATTGTCTTGAACTTATCCATGCAGTCACGTCTGATGTTACGGATAGTAACCTTAGCCTCTTCTCCGTACTTCTTGATAGTCTTGCAGAGTTCCTTACGGCGATCCTCAGTAAGCTGTGGGAAAACAAGGCGGATAGCAGTTCCGTCGTTAGCGGGATTGATTCCGATATCAGAAGCGAGGATAGCCTTCTCGATGAGCTTGAGGGATGACTTGTCCCACGGCTGGATAACAAGGATTCTTGCCTCTGCAACAGAGATTGCAGCCATCTGGTTTACAGGTGTGGGGGCACCATAATAATCCACGTTCACCTTATCGAGTACAGCAGGGTTAGCTCTTCCTGCTCTGATGGAAGCGAACTCGTTTCCGAGTGCATTAAGGCACTTATTCATTTTTTCCTTGGTATTATTGATCTGTTCTTTCATGATTTAAAATTCCTTTCTGTTATGTATATAATAGTATAATAGCTCAAGCTTAGTCCTCAGAGACGATAGTTCCGATATCAGCACCCATTACTGCATCATAAATATTATCCGGACGGCTGAGGTCAAATACGAGCATCTTCATCTTATTGTCACGGCACATTGTTGCGGCAGTGCTGTCCATAACAGCAAGCTCCTCGCTTAGAACCTGACTGAATGTAAGATTGCTGAACTTGACAGCGTCATCATACTTGTGGGGATCCTTATCATAAACGCCGTCGACGAGCGTTGCCTTGAAGAAGATATCAGCCTCGATCTCAACAGCTCTGAGCGAAGCTGCTGTATCAGTTGAGAAGAACGGGTTACCAGTTCCACAGCCGAAGATAACGATTCTTCCCTTCTTAAGGTGATTCATAGCCTTAAGGCGGATATACGGCTCAGCAACCTGCTGCATAGTAATGGCAGTCTGGACTCTTACAACACATCCAAGAGACTCAAGAACATCAGCAAGCGCAAGTGCATTCATTGCAGTAGCAAGCATACCGATATGGTCAGCTCGTGTTCTGTCCATAGCACCGCTTGAGCGACCTCTCCAGAAATTTCCGCCGCCTACAACAACAGCAACCTGTACTCCTGCATCGGCAGTTTTCTTGATACTCTTACAGATCTCAGTGATGACATCATAATTGAGTCCGGTTTTTGCGTCACCAGCAAGTGCCTCGCCGCTAACTTTTAAAAGTATTCTTTTATATTTTGGTTCCATAGTGCACCTCACAAAAAATTATCTATAGTATATTTTACACTAATTTTCCGATTCTGTAAAGCACAAATTATAAAATTAAATGCATTTTTGATTTATTTCATTTTTTTACTCTGATTAATATGATCCCAAAAGCAACAATTGTCATTATGCATAAAAATGTGGAAAATTTATTGTCATATATTTTTTCGTTTTTTTCTTGACATCCCCTCCTCACTGTGATATAATATAAAAGCTGAATGACACAGAGTTCAGTTGAATATGCGGAGAGGTGTCCGAGTGGTTTAAGGAGCCGGTCTTGAAAACCGGTGATACGGCAACGTACCGTGGGTTCGAATCCCACCCTCTCCGCCAATATTTTTTTGCGGATTTACCCAAGTGGTGAAGGGGCTCCCCTGCTAAGGGAGTAGGTCGGGAAACCGGCGCGAGAGTTCAAATCTCTCAATCCGCGCCATACATTAAAACACGGTATTTAGGTAGTTAGCCTATTTACCGTGTTTTTTTATTGCTTCAAGCGCCAAAATATTGGTCTTTCAGGTCAGTATTTTGACTCTAAAAACCTATATTTTGACCCACCATTAGACACGAAATTAGACACGAAATTATTCAGATTTATACAACTCCGAGAATGCCTGAGATAATTTGAGCCGCTTCTTTCTCTTTGCTATCATATAGATGCTGGTACACATCTTTAATCATATTAGGTGAAGATTGCCCTAGACGTTTCATGGCGTATTTATCTGGTATGCCTTTCGCAAGCATCATACTTGCATTGCCATGTCTCTGTTCGTGCACGGTAAAACGAGAAAGGTTATTCTTGTCACAAATATGATTAAATTTTCGCAGAACAGAAGATGGAAGCATAGGAGAAATATATTCGGATACACGCTCAGCTCGATCTAGACGTTTCTTGAGAAGTGTACCAACCTCAAGCTCGCTTGTACTCGCAACTGATTTTGTGCTATTTTTTACAATATATCTGTTCTCTTTATTCAGTACTTTCGCAGCATGAATCTTGATTGTTACACCATTGTAATCGTCCCACTTTAAAGCTGCTATTTCGGACTGTCTTAATCCCAATGTGACAGCGATGGTTACAGGGATTTCAACACTTGTGCCTTCAACAATTCGTAAGATTTGCCCGACTTGTGTTTCATTAGGGATATGTTTTTCTTTTCGTTCGATTCTTGGCAGCATAACCTCTTCAAAACTTAATTTTACTTTATTTTGTCTTAACTCGGCTACGACCAGACCAAACTGTGATTTAATAGATTTAGGCTTGTATTTTGTTGCGTTCTTATTAACCCAAAATTGTAAATCTTTTTCAGTTAAAGATTCTATCGGAATATACTTAATATGGTCAATCGCATTATTTAGTATTATTAGATAGCCTCTTACCGATGAGGGGCTTAAAAGATTTTCCTTGCTGTCGATATACTCTTTCACGCAATCTTCCACAGTCTTACCCGTTGAAACCTGTGCTTGTTTTTCATTGAGCCATTCCATAGCAAGTCATTCAGCTTCTTTTTTGGTGGATGCGGTAAACGACTTCTGTTTTTTTAATAGCGTCACAATATATCCTGCAACGCCAGTTACCAGATGGAAGTTTCTTTGCTTTAGCCATAAGGTACCTCCTTTTATACTTATAACTTCCCTAGTAACGTTGTTGAATGTTTGTAATAATATTATAGCATATTTTCAAAAAAATTAATACGATGAACATTTCTTAGTTTATATCCAATTCTTCTTCAATAAACCTCTTTACTTCAATGTTAAATCTTGCACACAACAACGTTATTTCTTCCAATGTTAATTCCTCTGGATTTGTTAATCTGTTTTTATATGTATTCTTCGATTTATTTATATAGCGCCCCATCTCAGAGTTAGTTTTATTTCCTTGCAATAGCAATAAGTTTTTTCTCACTCGTGTTATCATTTGACGTGATTCGCTTAGTTTCACTTTTGGCATCACTATTCATTCCTCAATTAATCGTTTTTTGTTATGTTTGTGTTTAAACTTTGTATAAGTAAAATATTACAAATCATTTTTTGCCTGTACTTCCAAATCCACCACGATCCAAGCCATCAAGATGATTAACTTCGACAAACTCTACTTTTGGCTGTTTTTTTACAACTCTAAACTGGCAAATTCTGTCATTCATTTTAATCTTGGTGTCTCTCATAGCATATACAGGTAATCCCCATACGTCATTGTCACCGCTATAAGAGTTGTCAATTATGCCGATATGATTAGTTTGTATAATCCCCCATCGTTTATAAGTAGAACTACGAGGCACGATATGTGCTTCATATTCTTCTGGAAGTTTCATTGATACCCCTAAGCTGATAATTCTGAATTCATTAGCCCTCAGTGTAACATCTTCTGCTGCTCTCAAATCAATCCAATCACCAACCGCAATCTTCTCGATTTTCATAAGCTCAGAATTGTGGTACTTAATTTTAATCTGTTCCATAGTATCCTCCTTGATATAGGTTATATGATGGTTTTATTTTCTCATTATCGACTGTTTATAATAATTCAATAAGCCATATATATAGTCTACAGCTTTTATATTTTTGATTATAACATCTGACACTTGATTATACTCATGTACTTTAAACTGAATTGTGCCTGTCCTAAACAATTTCTGTAATGGACTTCTCCTCATTTGCAGTTCTGATATTCGATTTAAGTGATAAGTATGCACATTAGTTGAAACAAACGATTCAATTATATCCAAAGTTCCAACTCGATCTAAATCGATCACATACCGAACAAATGGATTACGAAAACATAGTGAATATTTATAGATAGTTGCACATTTCATATAACCACCTCGATTAGAATGAAAGTTTTTCTTTTACATTTATCACTCTTTGATTCGTGCTTCCAGCCCAATCATTTTTTTCGTGATATAGATCTTGATTTGCAATCTGAAACTGCCCATCAACAACAATATCTGCATGGCTAACCGCAAGCAATCTTGATAACCGACTCAATTTTTCTGTTGACTCTATTTCTTCTGGAATACAAAGAATATCCTCCCAAAGATAACCTGTATAAATCCAAACTTTTTTATTCGGATATTTTTCTTTTAATATTTCTATGATTGAAAGAATCGTATTAACATTTTCATCAGCGAGAGGCTCTCCTCCGAGAATCGAAATCCTTTGTATATATGGTCTTCCCGCCAATTCGATAAATTTGCTCTCAATTTCTTTTGTCCATTCTTTCCCGCCATTGAAATCCCAAGTCTCAGGATTGAAACAACCATAGCAGTGAAAATGGCAACCTTGTACGAAGAGGGCAACTCCAATGCCCTCTCCGTTTGAAACATCCATCTCTCTGATTTTAGCGTATCTCATTTATTGTCTCCTCTGCTTTAATCTCATTGAAATCCTTGTCATCAATATGTAAAACTCTTTCTTTGATCTCTTGTGTTCTACCTTGATTCCAATAGTTAGCTCCTATGTACCCACAAGTTCTTCTCGCCACACTCATTTTTGCTTGATCACGATTTCCGCATTTTGGGCATTCCCAAACAAGTTTCCCTGAGCATTCATCAGTCACAATTTTAATCTCACCGTCATAACCACAAACAGAGCAATAATCACTCTTTGTATTTAATTCTGCATACATGATATTGTCA
>JBGVIW010000075.1:0-23308 GCA_045128995.1 Ruminococcus sp. | reverse complement strand
CATCGTCATAATACAGACACTCACTGATGCCCTCGATACGGATGTTAACTCTTATTTCATTGTCCGTTTCGACGTCCGCATAAGCAGCCATCGGCGTCTGAACGGCAATAAAAGAAGCTCCGATGATCGAAATAAGCGCATTTTTTGTTGATTTTCTCATGATATAACTTCCTTTCGCATTATTCCGGTACAATAAAACAAACTTGCCTCCATAGAATCAGCACGCAGCTTCAGCCATTGATCGCATGAATCTGCTGAAGGGTGCAGTATGATCTATAAAAACAAGTTTTCAGAGCTATAACATTGGAAATAATATTGAGTTGTACGGTTTCACTCTTCATTACCCAAAAGTGTTATAGCAACAGATCCGGACGGATCCTTCTGTTTACTATAGACCGATTGACGCCGCATTGAAATTTACGGCATCAGAGCACCCGGCGACCCGACTTAAGCATAACATAATGCTAATACGGTAATGGCTGTTGCGGCAGATTCTCACTGCACTTCCCCGTAATGCTCGTTAACATTTTACCACATTATCACGCTCATGTCAATCAGCTCCGCATCGCTGGAGTACAGTTCTAAGGAAACCAAGGCTAACAATATGCAGGATCAGCCAAACGCCTGTATTGCGTTGGATTTCATGTATATTACGGCAGCGCTTGACAAAAATAGGGATGTATGGTATACTATCATTAGTTAGTAAACACTAACTCAGGAGGTGAAAGAATGAGCGTAGTCGTAGTCGGCGGAAACGACCGCATGGCAACAAGATATAAGGATATTTGCAGGTCATATAACTGCAAGGCAAAGGTTTTTACCCAGATGCCTTCGGATTTTGAAAATAAACTCGGAACGCCAGATCTTATGGTCGTTTTCACTAATACCTGTTCGCATAAAATGGTAAACAGGGTGAATCAAAAATCCCAGAAGCACGGTATTCCCGTTGCGAGAAGCCACAGTGCCAGCGTAAGCGCACTTAAAACTATTCTCGAACAGCATTGCAGATAATTGCGCAGGGCGCTTATTTTTTGGAGCTGCGGTTAGCTAAAACTAACACAGGAGGGATATTATGTCAGCCGCTGAATACAGAAAATTCGGAGAAAAACTTGCATTTCACTCAGCTCCGACGCTGCTTGGAATAAAATGCGCAAATCTCATTTCTCTTTCACTGGACGAATTCGAGATAGGCTTCCACTCGGAATTATTCAATCGAAAAGCCGTATCAAAAGGACTGAAAAGCCGGATACTCTGCTGCTGCGGAACAAAAGCTCTTCTGTTTGTTTACAGCGAACGTCTCCTCAGCGCACGGCTTTCAGATCCCGATGCAAAAGCATTGCTCGCCGACTGCGGATATACTGACTTTTCGATCGAAGGATGCCTTGAAAGACTCTCTCAGCGCATTTCCGGAGGAAATGATTTTCCGCACGAAATAGGGATCTTCCTCGGTTATCCCATAGAGGATGTGAGAGGCTTCATCGAAAACAAAGGCGGTAACTTCAAGCTATGCGGATGCTGGAAGGTTTATGGCTGTGAGGAAAGTGCACGGCGTACTTTTGAAAATTATGAAAAGTGCAGAAGATTTCTGTGCAATAAATTAAACGAGGGCGCTGATATCTATCAGGCTCTGAAAATAACTTAGGAGGAATATAACTATGAAAACAGCAGTAATTTACTGGAGCGGTACAGGCAACACTGAAGCGATGGCAGCGGCAGTTGCCGAAGGTGCAGGAGCTGAGCTTTTCAGCGCAGCTGACTTCAGCGGAAATATCACTGATTACGATGCGATCGCATTTGGCTGTCCTTCAATGGGCTGTGAAGTTCTCGAGGAAGAGGAATTTGAACCATTTTTCGCATCTGTCGAGGCTTCGCTCAGCGGAAAAAAGGTAGCCCTCTTCGGATCATACGGATGGGGCGACGGCGAATGGATGAGAAATTGGCAGGAACGTGTCATATCCGATGGTGCAGTTCTTGTAAACGGCGAGGGGCTTATAGTAAATGAAGCTCCCGACGACGATGCTCTTGATGCCTGCCGAGCACTCGGTAAGGCACTTGCTGAATAATACTGGCTTGCGGCAAACAATATACACATTACTAAAGGGAGATACTGTTTAACAGTTTCTCCCTTTGGTTTTCTTGACAGATTCTTATATGAGATGTATAATTTTAAATATAATGCGGCTCAGGTTCTGATCTGCGCAGCAAAAATGATATAGGATGTGGTAAAAATGTTTTGCAAAGAATGCGGTGCAGTGCTCAAAGACGATGCAAAATTCTGCGGAAAATGCGGAAGGACGATCGTTGCTTCCAAAAGTGAAAAAGCGCCTGCGGATACTGTGAACGAAGCTGCGGATGCAACCGTGGAAGAGACTGAAAAATGCCCTGAATGCGGTGCAGAGCTGAAGAAGAGTGCATCCTTCTGCGGAAAGTGCGGAGCTAAGACATCCGCTGCCGATTCGGAAAATGCAGCCGGAAATACTCTTCCAGCTGTTGCTGTAACTCAGTCAAGCGATAATGATAATGAAGATAAACCCGAAACTACAGAAGATTCCAGCGAAACAACTGAAACTGCCGGTGTTATCGGATTTCTTGCTATCCCGAGAGTTCTTGTACTTATTGCGATAATCTGCTTTTTCTTCCCGTTTATGACCGTTTCCTGCGGAGCAACAGGCATGGATATCTCAGGAACGGATATGATATTCGGCAACGATGAAATCGTCGAATATGTTGAGAACGCCACTGATGACAATGATGCAAGCCTGTTTAACTGGTTTATCCTGATCGCCGGAATCTGTTCTCTCACGGGTCTGGTAATCACAAACCACAAGGATGCCGCTATATATTCGTCTTTGTCGTCGGTATTCCTTATTGTATTCAGAATAACCGCTGAATGGTATTATGGTATCGGAGACACTCCTCTTAGTGAGACGGATGGAATGATACGTGTCGACTATGGAGGTGCCTTGTACGCCGCAATTATCCTACAGCTTATCGCCGCCGGTATCTACCTGTTCATCGGTTGGGCCAGAAACGAAAAAAGTGAGCTGAGAGAGTAGAAAAACGGTAATATAAAAGCTGATGTCAGATAAACGACATCAGCTTTTTCGTTTATTTTATCACTGCAAAAGCCTGTTTAAGAGTGCGTACGGGGATAATTTTAATATTAAAGTCCTTTGGGTTAACGCTGTTCATGGAATGCTCGGGGACAACGCAGGTGGAAAATCCCATGCGCTCTGCCTCACGGATACGCTGGGTGATGTGCGAAACCGAGCGCACTTCTCCGCCGAGTCCGATCTCGCCGAATGCAATAAGCTCCTCGTCAACAGGCTTATCCATGATCCCTGAGTACAGCGCCATCGCTACCGGAAGATCTCCCGCAGGCTCATCAAGGCGGAAGCCGCCGATTATGTTGAGATAGACATCGAATGAGTTCATGTATATCCCGAGACGCTTCTCGAGAACGGCAATAATTATATTCAGTCTGTTGAAATCAAATCCAGTCACCATTCTTCTTGGAGCGGCATAGCTTGTTTTTGCAGCGAGAGCCTGCACCTCGGCAAGAATGGGACGTGTACCCTCCATAACGCAGGCAACGCACGTTCCGGAGACATTGTGAGGCCTGCCAGAAAGAAGCATCTGTGAAGGATTTTCTACCTCGATCAAGCCCTTGTCGATCATCTCGAAAACGCCGATCTCATTAGTTGAACCGAAACGGTTCTTCACCGCACGCAGCAGCCTGTAGCTCTGGTGACGTTCGCCTTCAAAATAGAGAACGGCATCCACGATATGCTCCATCACCTTAGGGCCGGCAATTGCACCGTCCTTGTTTACGTGTCCCACGATGATTATCGGGATCTCCTGCTTCTTTGCCGTGTGCATGAAAAGATTAGTACATTCACGCACCTGAGTAAGACTTCCGGGACTGGAGCTTAGGTGGCTGATGCTCATGGTCTGGATCGAATCGATGATAGCAATATCCGGCACGCATGAGGAAATTGTTTCCGCAACAGCCTCTGCATCCGTCGAGGTGAGTATATAAAGATTCTCGGTATCCACTCCAAGACGCTGGGCACGGAGCTTTATCTGGCGAGCAGATTCCTCTCCCGAGACGTAAAGCACAGAATGCTCCTCGCCAAGAAACTGGCATATCTGAAGCAGAATTGTACTTTTTCCGATACCCGGCTCGCCGCCGAGAAGTACAAGTGAGCCTTTTACAAGCCCTCCGCCAAGCACACGGTTAAGCTCGCCGATCCCTGTATCGTAGCGCACGTCATCATCCACGCCGATATTTTCAAGCTCAAGGATCATATCAGAAAGATCCGGAGCTGACTGGCGTGAAGCGCTCTTTGAAGCAGGAGAGCTGTCGGCAAGCTCCTCCTCGAACGAATTCCATGCGCCGCAGGAAGGGCATTTTCCGTTCCATTTTGAGCTTTCATAGCCGCACTGATTGCAGGTGTATATATATTTTGATTTCGCCATACAGTTTTATTCCTCTACGTCAAATATTCCAGTGACCTTATTGCAGTTTTTGCAGTAATACGCATCGGGAACTTTGGTTTCCTGCCAGATGACGCTGGTAGTTCCGATCCGCTTTCCAATGGTATATCTGCGCCTTAGCGCATTTTTTTCATATATTTTCGTCGGATACCATACGGTATAAAGACCGCCTGATACGATGCCGCCCTTTTCCATCTCTGCTCCGCAGCATGGACAATTCATAAACTTCTCCACCTCTTCTTTATTATAATATTATAATTATACCATCACGCCCCTCAGAAGTCAATCGCTCCTCACATTTTACCCTGTTGCTTGACAAAGCATGAAAACGGCATTATAATTCTATATGGAATAAATCGGCAGGATCTTGCTGCCTCAGGAGGATACATTATGAATTACAGAAAATTTGCTTCAGCCATCTGCGCACTCTGCATCTTAGGAGCTTCTGCTCCGCTTGCTCCAGCTTCGGGATATGAGCTTATCGCCCATGCTTCAAGCTCCGACAATAATATCAACTTCACCGCTATCGGTCAGTACACAGTCATTTCCGTCAAAAACTCTGACGAGACTCCGACTTGGTACAGCGACAACACCAACGTTGCTACAGTAGACTCCAACGGAAAGGTTACAGCCGTCGGCGAGGGTACGTGCAATATCCATGCAGTTTTTTCAAATCAGGTACTTACCTGCATGGTCACTGTAGAGCTTCCTGATGAACCGACTGATATATATGTAGGAGATCTCACGCTCTCAAATGAACAGATCGCCGCTAAGCCTACTCTGAGTATCGATACCTCCGGTGCTGTATGGACATCCTCGGATACATCCGTTGCGACTGTTGACAGCTCAGGAACGATCACTGCTGTAGGCTCAGGAAACTGTACTGTCACTGCGTCCGTCGGCGGAAAAAACTATATCATCAAAGTTACCTCAACCTATGTCCCGACAACTACTGAACCGGTAACTGAGGTGCATATCGGCGATCTTACTCTTACAAATGAGCAGAATGCATTTCAGGTCTCGCTCGGAGATCAGCTTCCGGAGGGAACTGTTATATACTGGTACTCGACAGATACAAGCGTTGCGGAAGTTACTCAGGAGGGACTTATTACTGCTAAAGGAAGCGGAAGCTGCCGCATTATCGCTGAGATAAACGGAGTGAAATATATCACTCAGATAACCTCGACCTATACACCGGATGATTCAGAAAAGGTTTACATCATCGGCGAGGTTCAGCTCACAAATCAGAATCCCTCTGCTCAGATAACTCTTGATGGCGCAGATCAGGCTGTTGAATGGAAATCCTCTGACGAGAGCGTTGCCGTCGTGGACAACAGCGGAAAGATCACTGCTGTCGGAAGCGGAAGCTGTGAGATATATGCATACATCGGCTCAACCAGAAACGTTGTAAAGGTCACTTCTACCTATGTGCCGGTTTCAGAACCTGTACTCAAGATTCCGGCTGATGAGATCAAGGGCATCGGAAATACTCTACAGCTTGAGCTGCTCAATACCGGAGACTCAGCTGTAAGCTGGATCTCGACTGATGTTAATGTTGCCACTGTAAACAGCAATGGACTTGTTACCGCTGTAGGCGCAGGAACAGTAAAAATCATCGCTTCAGCCGGCGGAAAGACATATACTGCGGAGATCACCGTAACTGCTGACAAGATTGTCTATGGCGATGCCGACTGTAATGGAACAGTTGAGATCACCGACGTGGTTAAGATCATGACCCATCTCACAACTCCCGAAGGCATACTTTCTGATGAGGGAAAAAATAATGCTGATGTATACCAGCGAGGCGACGGCATTGGCAACATGGACGCTCTCGCTGTCCAGAAGAAAATCGCCCAGCTTATCACTGAGCTTCCGGAATCCTATATGTGATAGGGAGGATCAACATGAAAATGAAAAAAATCCTGTCCGCAATAATTGCCTGTACCATTCTTGGAGCTGCAGCTCCGGCGATTGAGCATAATGCTCCGCTGACGCTTTCGGCTTCCGCTTCTCAGAGCTATACCGAGGGAACTTATGGCGTGCTGACATATAAAAATTACGGCAGCTATATCGAGATCTCCGACTGCGACCAGTCTGCGACAACAGTTGATATTCCTGCTTCAATAGACGGTGTGCCGGTGACCTCAATCGGAAATGAAGCATTTTCATTCTGCTTTTCCTTAACTGACGCAGTGATCCCATACGGCGTCGCTTCTATCGGCAGTCACGCCTTTTACAACTGTAAATGTCTGACAAATATAACACTCCCAGACAGCGTTTCCTCGATCGGTGAATGCGCATTTTATGACTGTAAATCATTGACTAGCATAAATCTTCCGTATAGTATAACTACTATCGGTGGATCTACATTTGAAAACTGCGAGTCATTAAAAAACATAAACATCCCTGAAACCGTCACATCAACTGGTTCATCCGCCTTCAAGGGATGCGATTCACTGACCAGCATAGAATTCCCAGAAGGATTTACTACGATCGGAAGATTCTCCTTCTGCGGATGTGAGAGATTAACTGCTGTTAAATTACCTGATACACTTACTTATATCGACGACGCAGGCTTTTCAAGCTGCCACAGCTTAAAAAACATCTCGATCCCTGACGGTGTTACTTCCATGGGAGACTCAGTCTTTATCAACTGTTTTTCACTTGAAAGTGTCAAGCTTCCAAACAGCCTTTCCGCTATCGGCGGAGATTCATTCTACGGCTGCGAATCACTGTCCAATATCACTATTCCCGCAAGCGTTGCCTCTATCGGAAGGGATGCTTTCAGGAACACTTTTATTCTTGAAGGAATAACTATTCTCAATCCCGAATGCGAGATATATGACTCTTTCGCTACGATCACAAACGTATATTCAGATGCATATCCTGACAGTTCTGACCGCACCGACTACTATTATAATGGAGTTATCTACGGCTATTCCGGATCAACAGCTGAGGCGTATGCTGATAAATATGGCTATAGATTTGCAGCTCTTGATCTGATGGGTAAAAATATCGGTGACGTAAACAAGGAAGATTAGAATGAAAATCAGAAAATTATTGTCCGCAGTCATGACTTTCGCAGTTATGGCGGCTGCTCCGGACTATATGACGGCAAAAGCCGCTGAGGAATATATCAGCGGAGAAAATGATATTTTTAAATATCGTGCTTATCAGGATCACGTTGAGCTGACTATGTGCAAGGATATAAAAGCTGAGGTAGAAGTTCCATCCGAAATCGACGGACTGCCTGTTACGGTAATCTATACCCGAGCCTTTAGCTATAACGAGCTGCTTGCAGATGCAGTAATACATGAGGGAGTGATCGAGATCCAGGACAGTGCATTTTACGAGTGCCGTTCTCTGAAAAGAGCAGTTCTTCCGGAGAGCCTTCAAAAGCTTGACGAGTGGGCATTTGCATGGTGCACATCGCTTGAGAGCATAAATATCCCGGCAGGGGTTGATAATATTGATGATTACGTGTTTACTTCATGCAATTCATTGAATGACATTGAAATAGCTAATGGCGTCACAAGTATCAGCAGGGGCGCATTTTCGTACTGCACATCACTCACGGATATCGTTCTTCCAGAGAGCGTCAGTTCGATCGGAGAAATCGCATTTGAATGCTGTCCATCGCTGGATAATATAGTTATCCTGAATCCGGAATGCGAGATATATGATTCTCCATCAACTATCAGCAATCCTATCAGCATCAATGCTGATTACAGCGGCTTGATATGCGGATTCTCCGGATCAACTGCTCAGGCTTATGCTGAAAAATATGGATACGCCTTCAAGGCAATCGATAATATCGGAGATGTAAACCTCGACGGTGCAGTCGATGCTCTCGACGCTTCGCTCGTATTGACGGAATACGCCGCATCCGCAACAGGAAAACCCTCTGTGCTTGACGATGCAGCAAAACTCAATGCCGACGTGAATTCCGATGGCACGGTCGATGCTCTCGACGCTTCATACATCCTCAGCTACTACGCCTTCAGGGCTACCGGAGGCTCAGGGAATATTCTTGAATTTATTGAATAACACAACATAAATAATGGGACGGTCTTTTGACGAGACTGTCCCATTTTTATTTCACACTTTTCTGCACTGCGGAATAATATAAAATATGCACCGAACATCATATGATGTCTGATGCATACCGAAAGGAGAATCACTATGAATTTCAATCTTTTTGATGATATGGACGGTCTGATTCTTCGTGAACGTGAGAATTCGCTGTCCGGACACAGCCCGTCTGCCAGAGGTTATTCCAAATCCTCTGCCGATGAATACAGCGGCAATACTTCCGCTTTTCCTAAAAATACTCCCCTCGCTATGGCATATGTACCCTTCCAGCAGTGGGGCTCTGTCTTTAATGAGGATGACGCTCTTGACTGCGGCACACTATTCCCAGATCTCCGCTTCCCATTCCTGAAAGGAGGCAGTCAGTAATGAACGAACGCTGTGCGCTCCTTAAAAAAATTCAGAAGCTCGACTTCGCACTCAAGGAGCTGAACCTCTATCTCGATACCCACCCCGACTGCAAAAGAGCTCTCGCTCTTTTCGATAAGTACCGCTCCGTTAAGGCTGCTGCCGAGGCTGAGTTCGTCAGCCGCTTCGGCCCACTCACTCCTCAGCAGAATCCCGATCTCAATCACTGGTCTTGGATCGATAATCCCTGGCCGTGGGAAAGGAGTTAGTTTATGTGGATCTATGAGAAGAAACTCCAGTACCCTGTCAATATCAAAAACCCCAACCCTAAGCTCGCTAAGATCATTATTTCTCAGTTGGGTGGGCCTGATGGCGAGCTTGCAGCCTCGCTCAGATACCTCAATCAGAGATTTGCTGTTCCCTATTCACAAGTAAAGGGAATATTAACGGATATCGGCACCGAAGAACTTGCGCACGTCGAAGTCATCTCGGCTATACTCTATCAGCTGACCAGAAATCTGAGCATGGAAGAAATAAAGGCTAGCGGATTTGACACTTATTTTGTGGATCATACCGCAGGAATATATCCTGTTTCTGCTGCTGGAGTGCCGTTTACGGCAGCGTATTTCCAGTCAAAGGGTGATGTTATAACCGACCTCACTGAGGATATGGCGGCAGAGCAGAAAGCCCGCACAACGTATGATAACATTCTGCGGCTTACGGATGATCCTGACGTTCGTGATCCGATCAAATTCCTTCGCCAGAGGGAGATCGTACACTTCCAGCGTTTCGGCGAGGCGCTCAGGATAACTCAGGATAATCTTGATTCAAAGAATTTCTACGCCTGCAACCCGTCGTTTGATCAGAACTGCGGTAGAAGGAAGTAAGGGAATTTTGATAATATTAAAACTGGCGGCAAAATTTGCCGCCGGTTTTATGTAATATATGATCAGCTATTCTCTAAATTATGGACACACTTTCTGTTAATTTTTATCTTCTGCACCAACAGACATATCGAACCGATAAAAGCAACAGCAGCGGCAGCAGGGAAAATATAATAAGCGGCTCCCCAGTCATAATCACTGCTGGGAACAACTCCTCGGTCTGAATAGTCCCAATTCTGAAGGCAAAATACCAGAAAAGCAAGCACTGTAAAAATTATGATCGGGATTGGTTTTTTCAAACAAGCAAACAGCAGTGCAAGGCTTGAAAATCCTCCGATAAGGACAACAAGTGCTACATATAAAGTAAAACTCTGCCCCATACTTCCATAGACTTTTGCATATTCAGCCATAGAGAGATTCATCGTGTCATCATATGTCATATCCAGTTCTTCATAAGCAATTTCATCTGAAAATCTGTTGATATATTCTTCATGATCACCGATTGCAGTTGAATATGGCAAAAATAATGAAATCACCATAAAAAGCGTGCCTGCCAGTACTATTATAAAGGGGATGAACAATTCATTGAATTTTTTCTGCTTTTCCATAGTAACCTCCTGGTTGATTCTTACTCAGCTGCTTCCAGCAGCTTTTTTGTTATTCGGGTGTTTGCTTCAAGATAATATTCCAGCTCAGCTGTTGTTAGTGTGCCGTTAATCGATCATAAATGATCATAATATCGCCCCCTATCTATAGTTGACTATATGTTAACTCAATTATACCACATCCCGCTTTTATTGTCAACTATATTTTGACTATAAATCAACTATAATAGAACACCAATATGGTAAACTAATTTTAAACGGAGGTGCGGATATGGTTAATTTCGGTGAACGGCTAAAAGAACTCAGGATAAAATCTGGACTGACACAAAGTCAGCTTGCTGAAAAGATATGGGTAACTAAAGCTTCTATATGCTACTACGAACGCTCTGAGCGCAACCCTTCACCAGAGGTTCTGCTGAAGCTGGCGAACGCCTTTCATGTTTCAACAGATTACCTGCTCGGTGTTGAAAAGAAGCAGCAGGCACTCAGCGTAGACGGTCTTACCGATGAGGACGTTGAACTTGTCAGCAGGATGATCGACCTGCTGCGAAAAAAGAATCTGGGATAAAAACATGTTATATCAAAAATCCCACAAATTACTCTTGAAATTATGAAAAAATTGTGATAGAATAAATCAGGAGAGCAATCTCTAATAAGAAAGAAAGGGGGACTTGTTTTTGGAACTGACATGGGCAGCATTGCTGGTAATATTTATCATAGCAGAATTATTCACAACCCAGCTCATTTCCATCTGGTTCGCAGCCGGCTCACTTGCAGCGCTTATCTGCTCGCTTCTTGAGCTTTCGATGCCTGTTCAGATAGCGGTCTTTATAATAGTCACAGCCGTAATGCTTGCGGTAACCTTCCCTATGATAAGGAAAAGGCTCAACGCATCGCACACTGCGACAAATAATGACCTTGACATTGGCAGGAATGCAATAGTGATCGAAGAGATCGACCACGAAAAAGGTACAGGCAGAGTTACGCTGAACGGAATCGACTGGATTGCTGTTCCCGAGGATAAGGATGCTGTCATCCAAAAGGGAAGCATAGTTGTAGTAAAACAAGTCTGCGGCGCAAAGCTTATTGTCGCCCTCAGCGAAAAGAGCCTCAGCGGCTCAGCACAGTAAATCAGACAATCAATTTCAATTCAAACTACTGGAGGTATTAAAATGGAATTCACTAATTTTATCATTCCCGGAATCGTGATCTTGCTTCTGATCCTGATCATCAGTTGCATCAAGATCGTTCCGCAGGCACACGTTTTTGTAATCGAGCGACTCGGCGCCTTTCATGCTGAATGGCAGACGGGCATTCATTTTATGATACCTTTTATAGATAAGGTAGCCGGAAAGGTTTCGCTCAAGGAAAAGGTTGTTGACTTCAAGCCTCAGCCGGTTATTACAAAGGATAACGTAACGATGCAGATCGATACTGTTGTATTTTATCAGGTAACCAATGCAAAGCAGTATATATATGGTGTAGAAAGACCTCTCTCTGCAATCGAGAATCTCTCTGCTACAACACTCCGTAACATCATCGGTGAGATGGAGCTTGATTCTACACTCACTTCACGTGACATCATCAATACTAAGATCACTGCTATCCTCGATCAGGCTACTGACCGCTGGGGTATCAAGGTGAATCGTGTCGAGCTTAAGAATATCCTCCCGCCTAGAGAGATCCAGGACGCAATGGAGAAGCAGATGAAGGCTGAGCGTGAACGCCGTGAAAAGATCCTTCAGGCTGAGGGTGACAAGAAGTCACAGGTTCTCGTTGCTGAGGGTGAAAAGGAATCACAGATCCTCCGTGCTCAGGCTAAGAAGGAGGCTCAGATCCTCGAGGCTGAGGCTGAGAAACAGGCTATGATCCTCCGTGCGGACGCTATCAGAGAAAAGAAGATCCTCGAGGCTACCGGTGAGGCACAGGCTATCGAGCTTGTACAGCAGGCTCAGGCAGCAGCTCTCGCTAAGCTCAACAGCGTAAACCCGAACGAGAACGTACTTAAATATAAGGTTATCGAGGCATTCCCTCGTGTAGCTGACGGAAAGGCTACAAAAATCATCATCCCGAGCGAGATGCAGAGCATCGCCGGACTCGCTGCCGGAATCAAGGGAGTCATGGAAAACAGCGAGACTGCAAAGTAAGAACGACCGAAAATAATCAACAAAAAGGGCGAGTTTACCTCGCTCTTTTGTGTAAATAGACGAATTTTCACAAAATCGCCAAAAATCTACAAAACTTGATTTTTTCCTATTGCAATTAAAAATGTGTTGGTGTATAATAATAATGCAATGTGACATAGATTTTACAATCAACTCCAAGATTTTTTGTTTATCAATTAAATTATGGAACGTTTGCACAAATCCATACGCCTTGCGAATTGTTTTATTGTGGATTTTGACAACCAATTTTCAAAAAGCTGCCGCCTTGCTTTTTGCGGCTTTCACAATATCTTTTTACTCAGACAGAGAAATTTCAGACTAAAAAGACAAAACGCTGACAAATATAGACAGATAAATTCAGCTAACTAAAACAAAGAACAAAATCAGAACAAAATTAAGGTGGTAAAAATGGTTTTCTCAAGACTTTTCTTTTTGTATCTCTTTCTGCCCGTTTGCATTTTTGCGTATGCAGCTGCGGGTAATATTAAAAATAAAAACACGGTGTTGGTTATTTTCTCACTGATCTTTTACGCCTGGGGCGAGCCGATGTATGTTTTCCTTATGCTATTGAGTGCTTTGGTGAACTACTTTGCCGGACTTGCTATCGAAAGATTCCGCGGAGGTAAAATGGACAGCATTGCTACGTTTGCTGCCGTTTTCTACAACCTCCTCATGCTCGGGATCTTTAAGTACAGCGGATTCGTGGTCGAAAATATCAACGCCATTTTTTCTGCCCAGATACCAGTGCCGGATATTAAGCTGCCCGTCGGAATCAGCTTCTATACCTTCCAGACGATCTCTTACATAATCGACTGTCACTGGGAAAAAGTCCGCACTCAGCGGAGCTTCAAGAACTTCCTGCTCTATATCACCCTCTTCCCACAGCTCGTCGCCGGCCCTATCGTCCGCTACAGCACCATTGAAGAGGAAATCGAAAACCGAAAGATCTCCGTCAAGGACGTTTCATACGGTCTGAACAGGATCATCATCGGTCTTTCAAAAAAGGTTCTTCTCGCAAATCAGCTCAGCATCATCGTCGGAGAAACTCTCGGCGGAATAGAAAACGCATCCGCCTTTGGCGCATGGTACGGTGCAGCTGCATATGCGCTCCAGATCTTCTTCGACTTCTCGGGATACTCCGATATCGCTATCGGTCTAGGCAGGATCTTCGGCTTCCACTTCGACGAAAACTTCCGCCATCCCTTTATCTGCAAGGACATAACCGAGTTCTGGCAGAGATGGCATATCTCACTCAGCACATTCTTCCGTGACTATGTGCTGTATATCCCCATCTTCGGCAAAAGAAGAAAATACGGCGGACTTTTCCTCGTATGGCTCTGTACCGGCATCTGGCACGGCGCAAGCTGGAACTTCATCATCTGGGGACTCTACTACGGACTTTTCGTGTTTGCCGAAATGAAGATCGGCAAGAAACGCATGAAAAAGATCCCAATTGTCGTTCGCCATATCTACAGCAAGCTCGTTATCCTCATCGGCTTCGGCATTTTCTACTTCGAGGACTTCGGCAAGCTCGGCACTTTCTTTAAAACGATCTTCGGCTTCAGCGGAAACGGGCTCATCCGTCTCTCTGAACAGATATCCGTCGTGAATAATATGTACCTCCTGATCGCTGCGATCATCTGTTGTTTCCCTATTGTTCCGGCTATCAGGAAATACTCAGAGAAACACTTCTCTGTACAGACTATCTGCTCTGTCGCTTCTGCGGCAGCGTGCGCTGTCCTGCTAATTCTCAGCAGTATCATGCTCGTCGACGCTACCACTAACCCATTCCTTTATTTCAGATTCTAATACCAGAGGAGCTGCGTATTTATGTCAGTTACCAGCAAAAATAATAATGATACTATCGATATCTCCATATCTCCGAATAAACGCAGACATTCTAAAAAACGCAGGCGTTTGATGATCTCTCATTATATCGCTGCGGCTAATGTTGTGATCCTCGGACTCGTTTTTCTCGCAGGTTTTATTTATCTGCTGTTTCTGGACAGGGAAACTGTCTCTAATGAGGAAAACCGTACTCTTACTAAATTCCCGAAATTCTCGATCTCGTCCTATTTCAGCGGCGAGTTCACTGAGGGCGTTGCTGATTATTACGACGATACCGTCCATAACAGAAGTGAGATCAAAAACTTCATCTCTTCTACTCTCCTCCCCCTCAAGGGAAGACAGTACGGCGACGACGAGATCACTATCTATGGCTCAGGCTTCGAGAATCTCGACGAGATCCAGAATGAAACTCAGGCTCCGACTGAGCCTGCATCCACTCAGCCTGCGGCAACAACTGATCCCAAAAACACAGGAACGACGACTGCCGCTTCTGAGGTGAATACCACCACAACTACTACCGTCACTACACTCCCCGATAATAAGAATGAAGCCGCTGACGGCGAGATCGCTAACAACATCGTTGTCGCAAATAACCGTGGACTCATGCTCTACGGCGGCGGCAAAGCTAATGGCATTGAATATGCTTCATTCCTCAATGCGTATAAGCGTGACCTCGGCGAGGACGTGAATGTCTACTCTATGGTATGCCCGACCTCTGTCTCATACTATATGCCCGAAAATTACCTCGACCTCACTGCAAGCGAAAAGGATAATATAGACAATATCAATTCCGCTCTCGATGGGGTTATTCCGGTGAATATCTATGATGCGCTTCTTCTCCATAAAGACGAGGCGATCTACTCACGTACCGATCACCACTGGCAGCCGCTCGGAGCTTACTACGCTGCTGAGGAATTTGCCAGAACTGCTGGAGTTACTTTTGCTGATCTCTCAGAATATGAGACAGTTACTCTCCCCGGCTACGTCGGCACGCTCTATGGCTTCACCAACAGCTCCGCTCTTATCAATAACCCCGAGGATTTCGTCTATTACATCCCATCGATGAATACCACGACCACTCGCTACAGTACTTCCTTCACTGATCCGAGAGAGGAATATCTCCTGCTCGATCCTGCACCTATGTCAAGCTCTAACTACTACATGGTCTTCGGCGGCGACGGTCAGATCACTCACGTAAATACAGACTGCAAGAATAACCGTACACTCGTCATCTTCAAGGACAGCTACGGAAATGCACTCCTCCCGATGCTCACCAGCTCGTTCGAGGATATCTACCTTTGCGATATCAGATACTTTGACCTCAACGCTATCTCATTCATCCAGCAGGTCGAGGCTACTGACGTCCTCTTCGCTATGAACACCTTCTCCGCTACCGGAAGTAATTATAAGCATATCGAGTCTAATCGTACGAAATAAAAAGGAGCAGCAAATGAAAGAACTCCGCTATCCGTTTGACGGAAAATATCTGCGCAAAAACAGAAAAAAACTCAGACGTCAGCTTCTCGCCGACGAGACAGTGCGCATCAAAAAGAAAATCGCCGTCCTCGGCGGCTCAACAGCAAATGATGTCGTTTCGATGCTTGAGCTGTTTCTCCTCAGCTCAGGAATTGAGCCTGAGTTTTATATCTCCGAATACAACAAATTCTATGAGGACGCTGTTTTTGGTTCACCCGAGCTTGACAGCTTCGCTCCGGATATCATCTACATCCATACCACCTCTAGGAATATCACCATGTTCCCGGATAATACCGCTGAGCCGCCCGAAAGCATCCAGCAGCGCATTGATGCACAGTTTGACCACTTCAAACAGGCTTGGATCTCACTCGTCCGCAGGTTCTCCTGCCCCATTATCCAGAATAACTTCGAGCTTCCGCTCGTGCGCCATTCCGGCAGCTACGACGGCTGGGGATATTACGGAAAGGCAGCCTTTATCAGCCGCCTGAATGTCATGATGTCCGACTACGCCCGCCGCAATAACGGCTTCTATATCAACGATATCAGCTACCTCTCCGCAGCGTGCGGACTTGAAAAATGGCACGATCCGGAGGCTTGGTATCTCTATAAATACGCAATGAGCCTCGAGGTCATCCCCGACCTCGCCTACAGCATCGCCTGCATCATCAGGTCTGTCTACGGCAAGAATAAAAAGATAATCGACCTCGACCTCGATAACACCCTCTGGGGTGGAGTTATCGGCGACGACGGTCAGGAGGGTATCGAGATCGGTCAGGAAACTCCCGTCGGACAGGCTTTCAGTGACTTTCAGACCTTCATCAGAGAGTACAAAAACTACGGCGTGCTTCTTGCGGTATGCTCAAAAAATGACGAGGAAAATGCCCTTCTGGGACTTCGTCATCCCGAGACTGTGCTGAAGCCCGAGGACTTCGTCTGCATCAAGGCTAACTGGAACAGCAAGGATCATAACATCGAGCAGTCTGCTGCCGAGCTTAATCTCCTGCCCGAGAGCTTCGTTTTCATCGACGATAACCCTGCTGAGTGCGCTATAGTTGAATCCCAGACGCCCGAGGTTTCGGTGATAAACTTCACCTCCGCCGGCGATGCCATGTATAAGCTCAGCCGCAGCGGATTCTTCGAGGTGACATCCATCTCCTCAGATGATATCAGGCGCAGCGAAATGTATGCCGCAAACGCTCAGCGTGCCGCTCAGCAGAAAAGCTTCGCCAGCTACAGCGACTACCTGCGCAGTCTCAATATGAAGGCTGTTATCGAGGACTTCAGACCAGTTTTCCTCCAGCGTATCACTCAGCTCACAAATAAAAGCAATCAGTTCAACCTCACAACTAAACGCTATTCCGATAAGGATATGGAGGCTGTCTGCGCAAGTCAGCAGCATATCCGCCTTTACGGCAGACTTGAGGATAAATTCGGCGACAACGGCATTGTTTCTGTAGTCATCGGACGCTGTGAGGAGGATACTCTGCATATCGAGCTGTGGCTGATGAGCTGCCGTGTGCTGAAGCGTGACATGGAGCTTGCTATGCTTGATGAGCTTGTATCACAGGCTCAGAGCCGTGGGATCAGTAAGATCATCGGCTATTACTATAAAACACCCAAGAACAACATGGTTTCAGAGCTTTACGGTACATTCGGGTTCACCCTGAATGAAAAAAATGACGCCGGAGATTCTGTCTGGAGCCTTGATATTTCCTCATACGAAAAGAAAAATACCATAATTGATGTAAATAAGGAAAGTGAGATAAAAAATGAACAGAACTGATATCTTAAGCAGATTAACTGACGTTTTCAGAGACGTTTTTGATGACGATTCCATCACTATAAACGATAATACTACCTCCGCTGATATCGACGACTGGGACAGTATCGAGCATATCAACCTCATCGGAGCAGTCGAGGATGAGTTCGGTCTTCGATTCAAAATGAAGGAAGTCTCCGGTATGAAAAATGTCGGCGAAATGATCGCTATTATCGCTGAAAGAGGCAAAAAATAACGTAATATCCAAAAAATTACAATTTCCTGACATCCTCAGCAGTCTATTTTTCACGAGTTTTGTCAAAGGGGTTGTAATTTTTCTGTAACCGTGTTATAATAGAAATGTTACCGTTGTGTGACAACAGAAAAGAACAAAAAGGAGCAGAGACAATCTATCGTCTCTACAAATAAATATGGAAAACAGAAAATTAATTGATAATGACGGCGGCGATATCATTGCCGGCCGTAATCCTGTTATCGAGGCGCTTAAATCAGGCGCTGCGCTCGATACTATCTACATAGACGGAAACGGCGGAAGCCTTAATGTCATCCGCCGGCTTGCCAAGGAAAAGGGCGTCGTTGTAAAGGACGCTCAGGATAAAAAGCTTACCCAGCTCTCCGGCGGCGCTTCACATCAGGGAGTCGTTGCTGTAGGTGCGTGCGGAGAGTATGTCTCCGTTGAGGATATCCTCGCAGTCTCCGCAAAAAAAGGTACTAAACCATTCATCATCATCTGCGATGAGATCGAGGATCCCCATAATCTCGGCGCTATTATCCGTACCGCTGAGACAGCAGGTGCTGACGGCGTTATCATCCCTAAGCGCAGAAGCGCTTCGCTTAATGCTACCGTATTCAAAACCTCCGCCGGTGCCGCAAGCTATGTTCCCGTTGCAAGAGTTCCTAATCTCGCTTCCTGCATTGATATGCTCAAGGAAAACGGCGTGTGGATCTATGGCACTGATGCATCCGGCACCGATTACTGCGATACTGACTTCACCGGAAGTATGGCACTCGTTATCGGCTCGGAGGGCTTCGGTATGAGCAAGCTCATCCAGAAAAAATGCGATTTCATGATCAAGCTCCCAATGATGGGAAAAATCACCTCGCTGAACGCATCTGTTGCGGCAGGTATCTTTATGTACGAAACAGTCCGCCAGCGTAAAAACGCTGCTAAATAATAAGGAGTTTACAATATGTCAAATCAGAAATTATCTCTCGAGGATATTCTGAATGAGTATTCTCCTGAACAGAATAACGAAGGCTCTGTCCGTGAGGGCAGACTCGAAACCGAAAAGCTCCTGAATTCCGCCGATAAGCTAAGCGGTAATAATCAGGCTCCGGTTCCTGAAAATACCTCGGGAGTGAAAACCCTGAGGAAACACTCAGTCCCCGGCAGCGAAGGAATGCTCAGGCGTCCGAATCCTGCCAATGATGTAAAGCCGTCTGACCTGTCAAGAAATAAGGTCTCATTCGTCAATTCTGACGCTATGAACGGCATCAGAACTTCCTTTAACCGCACAGGATATGACAGCGCTTCTGTAAAGTCGCCTGCCGCTTCGGATGGATCTCCGAAGATCCGCAGGATGTCAGACTCCACCCGTGCTAAGGAAGTAGAAAGCATCAAGAAAAGCAAAAAGAGACGCCGTAAGGATAGTCTCGATAAAACCTACGAGAGAGAACGTCCCGACGGTGAGTACGTTTATACTCCGCCTAAGGTGAAAAAGAAAAAACGTACACGCTCTGTTGCCGAGGAGGCTAACAGCCCTGAGAATAAGAAGCTCATTACTGATATCGTACCCTCTCCGGCTGCGGTCGAGGCTTCAAAGCCTGTGACTCCTGCTCCGAGAGCCGAGATGACAAGCATCAACCTCAGCGAAGCTCCCGACTATGACGCAAGCTCACTCGATGTGCATATCACTCAGGAAACCGATGAGTATATCTCCGCAAAATCTAAGCGCAAGCGTACAAAGCGTATCGTTGATTTCAACTACTACGGCGATGTCGAGGATGTCGGACGTGATATCTATGAGCTGAAAAGCACTATCTCTGTGAGAGTCGTAAACCTCGCACTGACCGCTTTTCTCAGCCTTTATATGACATTCGCAAGTCAGTTCGCACTCCCCGTTGCAGATTTCATGAGCAAGGATAATACCATCACCTATCTTCTCATTCATCTCGTGATCGGTCTTATCGCAATGATCTCTTCATTCACTGTTATCACAAACGGATTCAGAAAGCTGTTTAAATTCAAAGCCGACAGCGATTCTATGGCGGCAATAACTGCTGTAACGTGCCTGCTGGCGATAATCCCTGCGTTCTTCGCTCCGGAGCTTATCAAGACGGATATAATCCACATCTATATGCCCGTCGGAATCCTTGCGCTGCTCATAAATGCAGTCGGAAAGCTGCTCATTATAAGACGTGCGTCGAGGAACTTTAAGTTCGTTTCTAAGGATTCAGAACGCTATGGTGTCACATATGTGCGTGACGAAGAGCGTGCAGAGGTTCTTACAAGAGGTACTCTCGGAGATTTTCCGATCCTCGCTTCTATGAGGAAAACGGACTTCCTTACAGACTTCCTCAGGTATTCCTACTCCGCTGACATGACCGATACCTTCTGCCGCAAGGCAGCTCCGCTTTGCCTGATATTCTCAGTCATCGTATCGGTTTTCATTACAATAATCAAGATGGGAAGCCTCTTCCAGGCGGATTCCGCTGCATTCTGCTTCTCAATCCTCACAATGATACTCTCAGCTACATCATGTATTGCAATACCGCTTGTCTCAAACGTTCCGCTCGATAATGTGTCGAACAAGATACGCCGCAGCAAGGGTATCATGCTCGGCTACCAGAGCGTCGATGATTTCTATGATACAAACTCTATCCTCATTAATGCCGAGAAGCTCTTCCCCGAGGGAACAGTGAAACTCAGCGGCATTAAGGTTTTCTCCAATACAAAAATCGATGAGGCGCTCCTCGAGGCGGCAAGCCTCACTCATCACGGCGGCAGCATCATGCAGCAGCTTTTCGATGACGTTATCGCCGGCAAAAATGAGATCCTCTACCCCATCCAGAACTACTCCTATGAGGAATCTATGGGAATCTGCGGCTGGATCAATAACAGACGTGTCCTCTTCGGAAACCGTGAGCTTATGATCAGCCACAATATCGAGGGTATCCCAACCAAAACCAAGGAAGACGAGCTTACATCAGCTTCTCAGGAGGCTCTGTATCTTTCGATCTCCGGAAACCTTGCGGCAATGTTCGTAGTCGATATCATCGCCGATAAGGAAGTACGCTACTGGATGAGACAGCTCGACAAGAAAAAGGTGCATATCATCATCAAGAGCGTCGATTCCTGCCTCTCGCTCAAGAAGCTTTCACAGCTCTTCGGCATCCCGGAGGAAATGATGAGGATCATCCCAAAGAAGCTCCACCCCGATTTCGACGCCGAAACAAACCGCTCTGTAAGACTCAGTGCTTCTATGGCCTGCTCAGGTAAATTCTCTGCGCTCGCACAGCTCATCCTCGGCACTAAGGTCGTTCACTCAGCTTCGATAATCGGTCTTATCTTCCAGTCGGTCTCAATACTCCTCGGATTTGCACTTTGTCTGCTCATGATAATGTCCAAGGCGTTTGACTATAACTTTGTTTCAGCGTCCTCGCTGATCATCTATAATCTCATCTGTACTGTATTTACCTATCTTGCAGTCAGCCTGAAAAAACTTTAAAAACGAGGGTGCAGCTGAGTCTGCACCCTTCTGCGTTGAAAGGAGAAAATATGCCAAACAGATACAACGGCGGCTCCGGTTACGGCAATCAGCCTGACCATTCCGCAAATCATAAGCATATTCCAAACACCGATAACGAAAATACCCAGTATCTCGCTCCTAATACTGACAGCGAAAACACTGCCGAGATCCGCAGGATCCTTGATTCTGTAGACGCAGGAAGAGCTCCTCAGCCGCAGGCATATCCTCAGCAGAGTCAGCCGTATCCCAACTCCAACAGCGGCGGAGGTTATCCTCAGCAGGGAGCGTATCCTCAGGGGCAGCCATATCCCAATCCCAACAGCGGCGGAGGTTATCCTCAGCAGCATGGAGCGTATCCTCAGGGGCAGCCCTATCCCAACTCCAACAGCGGCGGAGGTTATCCTCAGCAGCATGGAGCGTATCCTCAGGGGCAGCCCTATCCTAACCCCAACAGCGGCGGAGGTTATCCTCAGCAGCCTGGCAGCTATAACGGTCGCTATGCACAGTATCCTCAGCGTCCGCAGCCGGCAGGCGGTTACTATAACAATCCCCAGCCGAGACAGCCTGTCCAGAACACTCAGCCGCCTTATAACCGTTCAGCTCAGAACGACACCCAAAGACGTCATCCAGCGGGCGGCGCTCCTCAGGGCAGAAATCCTCAGCAGAGACGTCCTGCACCTCAGCAAGTCGTTCAGAATAATGATCCTGCACCCAAAAAGAAAAAGAAAAAGAAACGCAGTCTGCTCTCGAAAATCATCATACGAGTGCTCTGCCCCATTCTCTCGCTTCTCGTGCTGATATTCGGAGTTTATTCCTGCACCTCACTTTCGCTCATCAACAACCTCAACAAGGTTGAAACCGGCTCGAGAAACCATGTTGCCGGAGCTATGAGTGCAAGCTATGTCACAAACGTTCTGCTCATCGGTACGGACGGCCGTGATGTCAATGACAGAGGACGCTCGGATACAATGATACTCCTGTCCATAAATAACAGCGCTGATACGATCACTATCACTTCGTTCATGCGTGATTCATACGTAACTATCCCCGGCCATGGTCAGGATAAGCTCAACCACTCTTATTCCTACGGCGGTGCGGAGCTTCTTATGGATACCATCGAGCTGAATTATAACATCCGCATCGATGACTATGTTATGATCAACTTCAACTCATTCGCATCCATCGTCGACGCTGTAAGCGGCATCGAGGTCGAGATCTCCGAAGCTGAAGCTCAGGAGATAAACACCATCCTCATGGCTGAGGTCAATGAGCTTATGGGAGATCCTGTGGATTCAGACCTCCTCGACGGCGGCGGAAAGGTAAAGCTCAACGGTAAACAGGCTCTTGCCTATGCAAGAATACGTTACGTCGGCAATGCTGATTTTGAACGTACCGAGCGCCAGCGTGAGGTCATTACAAAGGTTGCCGGAAAACTCAAATCCTTCAGCTTCTCAATGATCAGCAATATCATCGACGAGGCTGTACCTCAGGTTTCAACTAATATGTCAACATGGGAAATGTACTGGCTGTCGCTGAAACTGCCATTCGTGCTTGGCTACGACTTCAAACAGATCCAGATCCCTGCCGACGGAACCTACAGCAGTACTACTACCTCCAGCGGCGGCTCAGCTCTCGCTTTCGACGCACAGGCTAACCAGTCTATCCTCAAAGAAGAAATTTTCAGCGAATAATATTATTCTCACGGGATAGCAATGATGCTTCTATAGGAGTTTTACGTGTATTATTGAGGAAAACCCTTTTGAAAAAGGGTTCTTCCTCAATAATACACGTAAAACTCCTATAGAAGCATCATTGCTATCCCGTGAGAATAATATTATTCGCTGAAAATTTCTTCTTTGAGGATAGA
>JBGVIW010000074.1:0-8447 GCA_045128995.1 Ruminococcus sp. | reverse complement strand
TCACGGTTGAAGGACATTTAGTAAAAGCAGAATTAGGCAAGGAAGAGTTTTTTAAGCAACATAATGCAAATTCTGACCTAACCGTAAAAAAACAGCGTGATGAAGCAGAACGATTGGGGAAATCTTGTTTTGATGAAAAATATGGCACCGACGAATATGCCTCCTTCAGATTTTTTAGCGAAAAATTCGAAAATGCAACACGTGAAATAATCAAAGAGCAGTGGGATACCGTGAGAGAGTATTATGAAACCTTTAACGAATGGTATAACAACCCTCTTTGGTATCACTACATAGGATTTTTAATTTATTGCAACGAACCAATAATCAACATCTATAATTTGTACAAAGATAAAAATAAATCGGAATTTTTAGAAAATCTAATTACTACTATTCGTGACAAGTTGAATGTTACTCTAATATAGAGGTAACAGCCACATCTTCTTGAGAGCATTGATTAGTCGTTATTCATCTTTGTCTGAGATTAAATATCATATTACAGACAAAAGCGAAAAAGAAAATGCACTTAAGAATATGCTTTCATCCGACCAGGTAGTTAAAGATGCAATAAAAGAGTGGTTTTTGCTGGATTCTGAAGAAGATATTGAGCAAAAACTATTTGAGGAAATTACAAAGATTTCTCCGATATCTGTGGATGACAATGACTTTGAAAAGAAACTGCATGAATCTTTATATAAAGAAACAGACTTAATAGATTGGATGCAAGAAAGAGGAGCTATCAGATATAGGGATAATTATATTTCCAAACCGAATAGTTGGTATGATTGGATTTATGTCAAGGGATATCGTAATGAAATCATAGAAGAACTCACTCAGGATGGATGGGAATACGAGAATAGATGCTATATTGGCGAAGGTGAAACAAAAAAACCTATTCCTTATTTTTGGTCTGGCGACAAGGAAATCGTTTTGAAAAAGATTACAAATTATAAGGAGCAAGATGTATTGATTAAGTGCATCATCGGAAGAGAGGAAATATCTGTTTGTCACAATGATAATAAAGTTACGAAGAATTATCTTGAATCTGTAACCCACGCCGCTCAGTTGCAAGGTTTTATT
Organism: Ruminococcus sp.; assembly: GCA_045128995.1. Lineage (GTDB taxonomy): Bacteria > Bacillota > Clostridia > Oscillospirales > Ruminococcaceae > Ruminococcus. Next base: position 7,370 of record JBGVIW010000074.1, on the reverse strand, counting down.
AACACTGTTGATCAAATGATCGAACAATGCTTTAATAGTGCTAGCACAGCTGAAGAATAATCCCGAAAAGAATCGCAAGTTGTTTGCGATTCTTTTTTATGCTCTTTCGTAATGCACCATTTTGGGGATGTGAGATTTGATATTTGGTCGAGATGTATTCATCGATTTGAGAGTTTATTTTTCGCAAAATATTCAAAGCTTTACTAGAATACCAATAAAGAGCAGGTAAAAGCTGCTCCAAACACTAATGTGTATAAAAAATGTTCATAACGGTCAATTCCGTTATGAACACTCGATATGGTGCGGGTGACAGGAATCGAACCTGCACACCTTGCGGCGCGAGAACCTAAATCTCGTGCGTCTGCCAGTTCCGCCACACCCGCATATTTAATTCAAATAACAGAATCGAACAGTTTGTATTTAGCAGCTGTACAATCCTATCATTTTTTAATTTCACGCCATTCAACTAACCCATTAGCACTACGACCCATTACGACAGCAGCGGCTGTAGAAGGACTACTAAAAACCTTGCTTTCAGTAAAAACACCAATATCATTTATAGTATTATCTTCCATTAACTTCTCTCTGAGTTTTTTGATGCTTTTAGGGCACGAGTTAGTTACTCCATCAGCGATCCTTGAACCTTTCAACACCACAAAGCCTTCGCTTGTCTGCATTCCTTTAGCATCGGCTCCACGTGCAGTTGTAATGGATAAAATCTGCTGCGCTTCTTCAGAAACTTCATGATAGATCTCAGCAAATGGTTCAAGAACCTTATGTCCAAGCACATTATTGATCAAACGGATATTATAGAGAAACTCCTCCATTTCAGCCTGTTCTGCTTCAGTAAGAGATGCATCCGCAGGAATAGTTGAGTTCTCAATTATATAGCGATCAGCTTTTTGAGCTATTAAGTAGCACCTATGTTCTAGATATTTTATATGCGCCTTATTCAGCCTATTATCTTTACTTATAAAAACAATGCATTCATTCCAAAAATCCTTTTTAGAATCATGTTGTTTCAAGCGTTCAAAAACGTTCTCCGCTTCTCCAATGTAAACGATGTTTTTATTACCATTATCGTTCTTTCCAAAAAGAAAATAAACACCGCACGCTGCCAAATCGCTGCGATCACCACATCGATTAACCTCAATGCGAGGAATTTTATACGCCTTACCATTCCAATTTGATAGTTCACAAACCCAACGCTTGTTTGGGTCACCCTCTATCAAAAATAAAGAAATGGTTTTACCAAATGATATCAAGACAAATCCTCCCATGTAAATTCTCGGCAGAACACAGTTATACTTAACTTCAATAATACAGCTACTTTTATATTATAGCATATACTACAGAATTTGTCAAGGCGAAGGTTTGAAATTCAAAAAAGAAAAGCGGCTGCGCATACACACAGCCGCTTTCATCACCATATATTTTAATAACGAGACTTATCAGATTTTAGTAATATCAACCAGTTCTACATCATCGATAGTTCTGCCTGACTCGAGAACATTTGCAAGAACCTGAGCTGTATCTATAGCAGTAAGGCTGCAGATTGAACGCTCGATGGACTTACGACGCATCTTTACGCTATCTCTTGCAGGAATTCTTCCCTTTGCAGAAGTTGAGATCACATAGTGGATCTTTCCGCTCTCGAGGAGAGTTACAACATTAGGCTCTCCATCGGAGATCTTCTTTACGAGATTTGTTGCGATCATATTCTTGTTGAGCATGCTAGCAGTACCGGATGTTCCGTAAAGCTCAAAGCCCATACGTGCAAACTTATCAGCGATCGGGATGATCTCCTGCTTATCTGTATCTCTTACTGAGATAAGCACTCCGCCTTCCTTCTTGAGGTCATATCCAGCAGCAACAAGTCCCTTGAGGAGAGCGTCCTCGAAGTTCTTTGCAATACCGAGGCACTCACCAGTTGACTTCATCTCAGGTCCAAGCATTGTGTCTACGTCCTGAAGCTTTTCAAAGCTGAATACAGGAACCTTAACTGCTACATAATCGCCCTCAGGATAAAGTCCGCTCTCGTAGCCAAGCTCCTTGAGTGTTGAACCGAGCATGATCTTTGTAGCGAGATCAACCATCGGAATACCTGTTACCTTGCTGATATAAGGAACAGTTCTTGAAGAACGTGGATTTACCTCGATAACGTAAACCTGATTATCGTAAACAACGTACTGGATGTTTACAAGACCAACCACCTTAAGCTCAGTAGCGAGGAGGCGTGTATATTCAATGATAGTCTCCTTGATTGAAGGAGTAAGATTCTGTGCAGGATAGATTGAGATCGAGTCACCAGAGTGAACACCTGCACGCTCAACGTGCTCCATGATTCCAGGGACAAGGAAATCCTTGCCGTCGCAGATAGCGTCAACCTCGACCTCTGTACCCATCATATACTTATCGATAAGAACAGGGTTCTCGATCATTGTGCTTGTGATGATTCCCATATACTCAACCACGTCAGCCTCAGAGTGAGCGATGATCATGTTCTGTCCGCCGAGAACGTATGAAGGTCTGAGAAGTACAGGATATCCAAGCTGCTCGGCAACCTTAACTGCCTCTTCTGTTGTCATTACAGTGAATCCGGCAGGTCTGGGGATATTGCACTTTTCGAGAAGCTCATCGAAACGCTCTCTGTCCTCAGCTGCATCGATGCTGTCAGCAGATGTTCCGAGGATATTCACGCCCATGTCTGCAAGGTGACGAGTAAGCTTGATAGCTGTCTGACCACCGAACTGAACTACTACGCCATCAGGCTGTTCAGTCTCGATGATAGCCTCAACATCCTCTCTTGTGAGCGGATCGAAGTAGAGTCTGTCGCCTGTATCAAAGTCTGTTGAAACTGTCTCAGGGTTGTTATTGCAGATAACAGCCTCGTAGCCCATTTCCTTAAGAGTCCATACGCAGTGTACTGAGCAGTAGTCAAACTCAATACCCTGACCGATTCTGATAGGACCTGAACCGAAAACAATAATCTTCTTCTTACCTGAATTCTTTCTTTCAATGAATTCCTTAGCCTCATTCTCCTGATCGAAGGTTGAGTAGAAGTAAGGTGTTTCAGCCTTGTACTCGCCGGCACAGGTATCAACCATCTTGAACACTGCACGCTTGCGGAGAGGACACTTCTGACCTGAGAGACGCTCGATAGTGCTGTCGAGGTAGCCGTACTGCTTAGCGATATTATACTTCTCCTCAGTCAGCTCACCTTCAGCAAGCCATCTTTCAAGCTCAACGAGATTCATGAGCTTTTCAAGGAACCACTTATCGATCATAGTGATCTCGTGGAGCTGATCGATCGTAATATCACGCTTGAGCGCCTCGTAAACCTGGAAAATGCGCTCATCCTCAACTGTTTCGAGGTGCTTCAGCAACTCTTCAGTCGGAACATCAGCAAGCTTCTTCATGTTGAATGTGTCGAGTCCAAGCTCGATAGATCTTACAGCCTTGAGCATTGCCTGCTCAAAGCTTGTACCGATGGACATTACCTCGCCGGTAGCCTTCATCTGTGTACCGAGTGTTCTCTTAGCGTATACAAATTTATCGAACGCCCACTTGGGGAACTTGATTACAACATAGTCGATCGTCGGCTCAAAGCAAGCATAGGTGTTGCCTGTAACCTGGTTTACGATCTCATCGAGTGAATATCCGATAGCGATCTTTGTAGCAACCTTAGCGATCGGGTAGCCTGTAGCCTTTGAAGCAAGAGCTGAGGAACGTGAAACTCTGGGGTTAACCTCGATTACAGCGTACTCAAAGCTATCCGGATGGAGTGCGAACTGGCAGTTACAGCCGCCTTCTACTTTAAGCTCTTTTACGATATTGATAGCTGCATTTCTGAGCATCTGGAACTCAACGTTTGTAAGGGTAACAGCCGGAGCGATAACGATACTGTCGCCGGTATGGATTCCTACAGGGTCAAGGTTTTCCATTGAGCAGACTGTGATAACATTTCCCTTGCTGTCACGGATAACCTCAAACTCGATCTCCTTCCAGCCGCTGATACATTTCTCGATAAGAACCTGAGTGATAGGTGAAAGTCTGAGACCATTCTTTGAGATATCACGAAGCTCCTCTTCGTTATATGCAATACCGCCGCCTGTACCGCCGAGTGTAAATGCTGGACGAACGATTACGGGGTAGCCGATCTCCTGAGCGAAATCCACAGCATCCTCAATAGTTTCTACAACCTTTGAAGGAATGCACGGCTCACCGATCTTTTCCATTGTATCCTTGAACGCCTGTCTGTCCTCAGCCTTGTGGATAGTCTCAGGGTTTGCGCCGAGAAGCTTAACATTATGCTTGTCGAGGAAGCCTTCAGCAGCAAGCTGCATTGAAAGTGTAAGACCAGTCTGTCCGCCGAGTGTGGAGAGAACGCTGTCGGGCTTTTCTGTTTCGATAACTCTCTTTACTACATCAAGTGTAAGCGGCTCGATATAGATCTTATCAGCCATAGCCTTATCAGTCATGATAGTAGCAGGGTTTGAGTTGATAAGAACTACCTCAAGTCCCTCCTGTTTAAGAGCACGGCAAGCCTGTGTTCCGGCATAGTCGAACTCAGCGGCCTGACCGATTACGATCGGGCCTGAACCGATTACGAGTACTTTTTTGATATCACTTCTAAGCGGCATATTACTTTACCTCCTTATTCATCATTGCAACAAACTCATCATAAATGAAATCCGCTTCAAACTGCGCAGTAGAAGCCTTAATGCTTTCGTATCTGATACCCTCGCAGGTCTTGTCGTTAGCATTTACGTATGAGATTTTTGCTGCACTGGAGTCGATGCTGTCGCCGAGCACCTCATATCCCTGATTCTGACAGGTAACGTGTGTAAGTCCGCTTACGAGGTCGATAACCGGCTGATTAGCGCCTCTGTGACCGTATTTGAATTTATTTGTTGTAGCTCCGTTAGCAAGTGCAAGGAGCTGATGACCAATACTGAAGCCGCACATCGGGATTCCAAGCTTCTGGATCTCCTTGAGATTCTCAACGATATCCATGTTATCAGCCGGATCTCCGGGACCTCCGGAGAGCATGATTCCGTCGGGAGCGATAGCCTTGATCTCGTCAGCAGTTGCTGAAGCAGGAAGTACAGTTACCTCGCAGCCTCTTGCTGTGAGAGCGTTGATGCTGCTCTTCTTCACGCCGAAGTCAAGCACAGCAACCTTGAACTTAGGAGCGTCACTCTTTACAGTATAAGCTTCCTTTGCAGTTACAGCCTTTACTGCATCCTTGATCTCATATGCCTTTACCTTTTCGAGAAGCTCATCCTTCTTTGCATAGACATCCTCAGTAGTGATAACACCGTTCATAACGCCCTTTTCACGAATGATACGAGTAAGGCAGCGTGTGTCGATATTGCAGATACCTACGACGCCATTTTTGATAAGAAAGTCATCAATTCTGCCTTCCATTCTGAAATTTGAGGGAGCGTTGCACCATTCTCTTATTACGTAACCGCTGAGGTGAGCTGCGCCGGACTCACTGTCCGCCTGATTCACACCATAATTTCCGATGAGCGGAAATGTCTGGGTCACGATAAGACCATAGTTGCTGGGATCTGTGATCGTCTCCTGGTAAGCAGTTACGCCAGTCGTGAATACGACCTCTCCGTATACTGTACCCTTTGCTCCAACGCTGATGCCTTCGAAAATCTGTCCGTCAGCAAGCATCAGATAGGCTTTTTCGCCCTGTTTGAATAATGACATTCTACCATTCCTTTCATAATTAAAAAATTTATGTGAATTTTGGTATCTGGCTGATTTATTTAAGGTTGATATGAGCAGTGATATCCTCTCTCATGCGGATTACCTCACGGCGTGCAGCCTTTGCAAAGTCTCGCTCGTCGCATCCTTCCTTCTTATAAGCGCACATTACAGCTCTTGAGGAGTTAACGATTGCTCCAAGTCCGTTTTCATCAAACGCACCCTTAAGACCTTCTGCACCGCCTCCCTGCGCACCATATCCGGGAACGAGGAACATTGTATGCGGAAGTCTCTTTCTGAGTTCAGCAAGCTGTTCGGGATAAGTTGCACCTACTACAGCGCCTACAGCTGAATAGCCGTACTTGCCGATAGTATCAGCTCCCCATTTCTCGCACATATCGCCCATTATTGCATACACCGGAGTATCACCGATGAGCATATCCTGAAGCTCGCCGCTTGAAGGATTTGAAGTCTTAACGAGAACATAGATGCCCTTATCACGTTCCTTGCAGACCTTAAGAAGCGGAGCGATTCCATCAGTACCGAGGTAGCCATTTACAGTGAGTGCATCAGCACCAAAGGGTTCGATCTCGCTGTCGCCGACCTTAACAGTGCCGATGTGAGCATTAGTATACGCTTCCATAGTAGCACCGATATCATTTCGCTTGCCGTCAGTCATAACGAACATTCCGTTGAGTTTAGCATAGCGGATGGTCTTTTCGAGAGCCTTGATGCCATAGTGACCATACATTTCATAGTAAGCAGCCTGCGGCTTGATAGCAGGAACGATATCATGGATCTCGTCAATAATCGCCTGATTGAAAGCGAAGATCGCCTTTGCAGCCGCCTTAAGAGTCCAGCCGTCGTCCTCGAGGTAACGCTTCTGAAGAAACTCAGGAACGTACTCAAGCTTCGGGTCAAGACCTACTACGGTAGGGTTTTTCATTTCGATTATTTTGTCGATAAGTCTGTCAAATGACATTCTGCACCTCACCTTTCATCGTATCGGATTTTTCCTTTTGATATAGTTACAAGGGGCTTTCCGGTAAGGGTCATACCCTTGAAAACTGTATTGTGTGATCTGGAGTGAAGCTTTTCAGGCTCCACGATCCATTTTTTATTTATATCAGCGATCATAAGATCAGCTGTCTCGCCTTCTGTTATTGAAGGGCTTCCAAGCCCGAGTATTTTTCTGGGATTGACGCACATCAGCTCAGCTATCTTCTTCAAGCTCACTTCACCGGTGTGGTAGAGTCCGGTAAGGGCAGCTGCAAAAGAAGTTTCGATACCGACTACTCCGTTCGGTGCTTTTTCAAAGTCAGCCTTTTCCTCAGCAGCATGAGGCGCATGATCAGTAACGATGCAGTCGATCGTACCATCCTTTATTCCCTCGATTATAGCCTTTACATCACTGCGAGTACGCAGCGGCGGATTCATTCTATAGTCGGCATCACGCTTGAGCAGAAGCTCTTCTGTGAGAAGGAAATAGTGCGGGGCAGTCTCGCAGGTAACCTTTGCGCCGTGCTTTTTTGAGCATCGGATGATCTCCACGCTTCCCTCAGTACTTACGTGAGCGATATGGATCCTTGCGTCGACCGACTGGGCAAGAATAATCTCACGAGCAGTGATCATATCCTCAGAAACCCTGT
>JBGVIW010000073.1:0-13604 GCA_045128995.1 Ruminococcus sp. | reverse complement strand
AAATGAAAGAAAAATTAATATCAATAAAGGATAAATTCTTCGGTAAGATCAAAAGTCTTAACGAAAAGCGTAATCTAAATACAGAAAAATACAGCAGACTCAATACGTTCCTCATGCTGTTCTTCCCGTTCTTTATCTGCGCTATGGCTGAGATAAATCAGGGAAAATATATCACTTCGTTCCTCTCATTCCTCGTTGACAGACCGCTCGTTATGCTCTTTAATATCCTGATAGCCGGTCTTATCTTCGCTATGTTCCTTGCGATCTTCAGAAAAGGCTGGATCGCTGTTGCTGTCGAAAGCTTTATTTATATGGCTCTCAGCACCACTGAGCTGTTCAAGTACAACACAAACGGCAACCACCTGATTCTCTCCGAGCTGAGACTCGCACGCAACGTGAAGAGCCTCACTTCATTCGCTTACATCAAGATAACCCCTGAGCTTATCTTCTATATTGCTATCGTAGTTGCTTTTGCTGCGGCAGTATTCTACTTCAACCCCAAGATAAAGCTCCGTCCTGTTAAGAGGATCTGTACTTCCTTTGCTTGCGTAGTTCCTTGTGCTGCGCTTGTATTGTCACCTTCATTTGCTGCACCGGTTTACGCTTTCTTCAGCATCGATACAACCGACGCTTCTAATCAGTTCCTCCTCAACCAGAAATTTGAAAACAACAGCCTCCTCGCTTTCCTCGTTGAAACTGCTACTGAAAGCTATGAGACCCGTATCGTTGAGCCTGATAACTACACTGAAGAAAGCGTTGATACGATCACTGATGTTGACGTTGAGGACAATAATGTTTATTTCAACGGCGGAGAAAAGCCTAATGTTATCGTTATTATGAGCGAATCCTTTGCGGATTTCCGTGCTTTTGACGAGCTTGATGTTGACGACTCCTACTATGCAGGTTTCGATCAGGCTGTTTCTGAAGGCTTCGGCGGTACTGCTATCACGCCGACCTTCGCAAGCTATACTGTACGCTCTGAATTCGAGCTTATCTTCGGACTTCCCATCAAGGGAATCAATGACCCGAGTATGCCTCAGCGTGAGCTTGCTGACAGAGAACAGCCCGCTCTTGCTCAGTATTACAGCGAATGGGGCTATAAAACTGCTTATATCCACCCCTTCACTAAAACTTTCTACAGCCGTGACAGAGTTTATGGTACATTCGGATTTGATCAGATGATCTTCCATGACGAGGAAGTTTCAGAGTTCACTGTTCCTGTTGATTACTTCGGTACCTATGTTGATGATACTACTATCTTCAACCAGATCGGAAAGCTTATCACTGATACGGATGAGCCGATGTATATCCACACTACTACAATGCAGAATCACCAGCCCTATGACCAGGGTGAGGATCCCAATGATGAGTTCAATAACTATCTCCAGTGGATCCAGCATACAACTGATGGAATCCCTGTGTTCCTCGATATGCTCAAGAAGATCGATGAGCCGACTCTCGTTTTCTTCGTTGGCGACCACTTCCCCTCCCTCAGAGGCGAAACAAGCGTCTATAATGAAGTCGGAATCAACGCTCAGAACTGTGATGTCGTTTACAAACAGCCTTACTTCTTCTGGAGCAATTACGACGCTGATTATTCATCCGTTCCGGATAAGGAGCTTTCTTTCTTCTACATCCCCTATGTTATCATGAATATCATCGACGCTCCCCGTGATGAGTTCATCCAGACTATGAATGACTATATGGAGACTCTTCCCGTTTACTCAACAGGCTATGATCCCGAAAGTCCTGCTAATGAGGAGCTTGACCTCCTCACCTATGACCGAGTTGTCGGAGAGGTAATGTCTCCCTGCCCTATCCCGGAAGAGACCCTCAACGCTGAGATCGATTAAGAGGTGCTATAATGAAAGATATTAAACCCGGATGCTCAGGAAGAGCCGATCTCGTTGTTGGCACTTCTGACCTTGCTGTGAATGTCGGCAGCGGAAGCCTTGAGGTTTTTGCTACACCGTCTATGATCGCACTTATGGAAAAATCTGCCTGCGACTGCATCCAGCAGTATCTAGAAAACGATGAAACAACTGTTGGTACTGAACTCTGTATCAAGCATATCTCAGCAACTCCCACTGGAATGAATGTCCACGCTGTTGCAGAGCTTGCTCAGATCAATGGCAGAGAGCTTGTATTCAATGTAAATGCCTACGACAATGCCGGACTTATTGGATCCGGTACTCACAAGCGCTTTCTCGTGTTTGCTGAGAAATTCATGAGCAAAACCCTTGGCAAGTTAAATGGCTGAGGCTTAGCTGAAGCATTACATTATATACCCCGAAATGCTATGCATTTTCGGGGTTTTTATTTTACCTGACGCCAGATCACACACTTACTTCATTCTCTTTCACATAAAATACGGTTTTTTTCTAAGCATTATCATATTATTATCACATTTTTGATTATAATATAATTATAGACGAAAAATAAACCTGATCTCCTGATAAGGCTTCTCAGGTTCGATTATAGAAAGGAAGTATTTATATGTCAGATAATTACAACTACTTCAACGAAAATCCTAACACTACTTCTCAGAATAATTACAGCTCATGCAGCTACGTTTCTGAAAATGCTCCAAAGGAACCTAAAAAGAAAAAACGTCATATCGGTCTTAAGATAACTGCTCTCGTGCTTTGCCTTGCTGTTGTCGGCGGAGGTTCTATTCAGGCTTACAAATTCTTCAGCGAAAATAATCCCAAACTCTCCGAATTCAAGGATGATGATAATTCCGGTAAAAAACCCGATAATAATTCTCCTACAGCTGCTAATGCTATAAATTCAAACGATGATTCCGAGGACCTTCCGGGTCTTTTTGAGCTTGCTGCCAGAGAGGATGCAAAATCTATCCCTGATATTGTAGAATCTGTTATGCCTTCGGTTGTCGGCGTATCTGCTACATTTGAATATACCGGCAGCTCCTATGATCCGTATTCAAGCTTCGGCTTCGGATTTGGATTTGGTTACGGTTATGATGACGGTCAGTCACAGCCCCAGCAGATGGTAGGTACTGGTACCGGAATCGTTATGACTGCTGATGGCTATATCGTCACCAATGCTCACGTTGTCTACGATACAAGCGAGTACAACTGCGGTGCAGCTGTTGAGGTATCGGTTCTCTTCTCAGATGAATCTGAACTCGAGGCTGATATCATCGCTTATGATACTGAAACTGACCTCGCTGTTTTAAAGGTCGACGCAACTGATCTCACTCCTGCTACATTCGGAAACAGCGAGGAGCTCAGAGTCGGCGAGCTAGTTATCGCTATCGGAAATCCTCTCGGATTTGATCTCTTCGGCTCCGTTACAAGCGGTATCGTTTCTGCTCTTGACAGAGAGATCACTATCAATGAGAAAAATATGAACCTCATCCAGACTGACGCTGCGATCAACTCCGGTAACTCCGGCGGTCCGCTCCTCAACAGCTCCGGACAGGTGATCGGAATCAACTCTGCTAAGATGTCCTCAAGCTATTCTTCTTCCGCTTCTATCGAAGGTCTCGGATTTGCGATCCCGATCGATGAAGCTAAGGTTATCATCGACGATCTCATCAACTACAAGTACGTTACAGGCAGACCTCAGATCGGCATCGGTACAAGAGATGTCTCCGAAACTGTTTCCAAGTACTACAACATCCCGCTCGGCGTTTATGTTGCAAGCGTTTCAGAGGGCAGCACTGCTGAATTTGCAGGACTTCAGGTGGGTGACGTTATCATTGCGATCCAGGGTGAGCCTGTTTCAACTTCAGATGAACTCAATGACGTCAAGAATCAGTATAAGGCAGGCGACGAGATAACTCTTACTATTACCAGAAATGGTCAGGATATGGAAATCTCGCTCGTTCTCCAGGAGGATAAGTCCAACAGCATCGCTGCAGAAAACAACCAGCCTGCTGATGAACCTGAGCTTCCCTAATCAATAGCTTTCTTCATGTATTTCATACATCTTCTCCTTACTTCTCCCAGAGTCGGCAGCTTATGTCGGCTCTGGCTTTTTTATTAAGAAAAAACCGATCGCAGTTCAATCACTGCAATCGGTTTTATAATTATCGTTTAGTATTCTCAATCAGCCATGAAAACAGCAAACGCTCTGTATGCCATGTATACATCAAGCTTTGAAACGATCTCATACGGTGCGTGCATTGAAAGTACGGGTACTCCCACATCGATCGTGTCAACGTTGAGGTTTGCAATATACGCAGCTACTGTTCCGCCGCCGCCCATATCTACCTTTCCAAGCTCTCCGGTCTGCCAGATCACATTCTCTCCGTCGAGGAGTCTGCGTACTCTGCCTGTAAACTCAGCTGATGCATCTGAAGTACCGGACTTTCCTCTTGCGCCGGTGAACTTTGTTACGCACACGCCCTTGTTTAGATATGCACAGTTATTACGCTCATTTACCTCCGGGAAGGTCGGATCAAATGCTGCGTTTACATCAGCAGAAAGGCATTCTGACGCAGAAAGCACTGTTCTTCCGTTAGAGCCAAGCTCCTCAGCAATATCGGCGATGAAGTACTTGAGATAAGCTGAACAAAGACCAGTATTTCCGTCACTTCCTGTTTCTTCCTTGTCTGCGAGGACTGTAACTACAGTATGCTTCGGATCCTCACAGTCCAGTGCAGCCGCAAGGGCTGTGTATGCACATACACGGTCATCATGGCCGTAAGAACCGATCATGCTTCTGTCGAAACCGATGTCCTTAGCCTTGAATGCAGGCACTGCCTCAAGCTCCGCTGAAATGAAATCAGCCTCAGTGATTCCGTACTTTTCAAACAGAATATTCAGAATATTCAGCTTCACAGACTCACTTGCTTCATCATCCTTGAAGGGTCTTGAACCGATGATAATATTCAGCTCCTCACCCTTGATTCCCTGAGCGAGATTTCGCTTCATCTGGTCACCAGCAAGATGCGGGAGAAGATCAGTGATGCAGAATACGGGATCAGACTCATCCTCTCCGATAGAAACGGTCACTTCGCTGCCGTCAGCCTTTACTATAACTCCATGCAGCGAAAGCGGAATAGCTGTCCACTGATATTTCTTGTTTCCGCCGTAATAGTGAGTCTTGAAGAAAGCTATCTCATTGTCCTCATAAAGCGGATTCTGCTTTAAATCGAGTCTGGGAGAGTCGATGTGAGCTGCGCAGAGTCTCACTCCGTTCTCGATCGGATCAGTACCAATGATAGCGGCGATTATAGCTTTGCCCCTGTTGTTGCGGTAGATCTTATCTCCGGCTGAAAGTCCCATTCCGGGAGTATACTCCTTATAGCCCTTAGCCTTAAGCATATTCACTGCGGCACACACTGCCTCACGCTCAGTTTTAGCGATATCAAGAAACTTTTTATACTCCTCACAGAAAATATCGCACTTTTCAACCTCAGCAGTACTGAGGCGGTGGATACCATTCTTTTTCTTAGCAAAGAGCTTTTCTCTCAGCTCTTTAGTTTTACTGTTTTCTGACATTTTCGTCCTCCTTAGGTATTTTCGCAGCCTGCTGCTGCGGGATTAATTTTATTATAATAATAATTCTTAATTTTATCCGATACTTCCTTAGAAATTTCATTCACACGTTCGAGTGACTGATTATTATTGATAATGAAGTCCGAGTGCTTTTTGAAAAATTCCTCATCGAGCTGGGAGCTCATACGCCGCTGCGCCTCAGCAGAGGTAAGGTTATCCCTTTCAATGATCCGGCGTTCACGTATCTCGGCATCCGATACTACAGAAATCACAAGATCACAAAAATCGTCAGCTCTGCTCTCAAAAAGCGTAGGTGCATCAAGCAATATAAGCTTGTCTCCGTTTAATGACAAATTTCTTATCTGCCGGAGGATTTCCCGGGTAATATAAGGATATGTAATTGAATTCAGCATTTCCAGCCGTTTTTTATCGCTGAATACTATTGCAGCGAGTGCTTTTCTGTTAAGTGCGCCATCCTCTCTGATCACGCTGTTTCCGAACACATCCTGAACCTCTGCAAGGCACTTTGTACCCTTGTCCATGACCAAACGTGCGATCGCATCAGCATTTATAACGGCAAAGCCGTTCTCTGCAAAAGCTGTCGAGACTGTACTTTTTCCGGCACCAGTCTGACCTGTAAGTCCTACTACCATAACACCTTCAAGACTATTCATATCCTTATCACCTCAAATCCTGCCGCTCTGATCAGGCGGTTATAAACTGCAAGTCCGACTCCATCGGCAGACGGGGCACGAACGTAAACTTTTTTTGCGCCCATCTGATCAAGCTCTCTGAGCCTTGCGAATACATTATGCGCCATTTCTAAATCATCAGCGCCATAAGTCATAAATTCATAGGGAAATCCTGCGGCGTCGCCGTCGAAAATCAGTGAAAAAACACCCTCGCCATTATTAGCTCCGACGTACTCAACAAATCGTTCCATCTCAGCATCCACCAGTACCACGTCTGCCAATGGCGAATAATGCTTGTACTTCATTCCCGGAGACGGTGCAGTCTCATCGTTTTCAAGCTCACTGAGGATCGCCTTGTCAATGATAACGTTTTCGCAGACCTCACCCAGCATTTCTGCCGTAACGCATCCGGGACGCAGGATACGCACTGTATCTTCGCCCTCAATAGCGATAACAGTTGATTCTACGCCGAATTCAGACTGTCCGCCATCGACAACAGCCGAGATTCTGCCGTTCATGTCAGCCATGACATGCTGAGCGGATGTAGGACTAGGGTATCCTGATGTATTAGCCGACGGTGCTGCGATAGGACATCCTGACAGACGTATTATGCTGTTCATGACCGGATGTGCAGGGATACGTATACCTACAGTTTCCAGCCCTCCCGATGTTACATACGGGATGCTGTCATTTTTCGGAAGAATTATCGTCAGCGGCCCGGGACAGAAACGCTCCGCAAGCTTATATGCAAGCTCCGGGATGCTGCTAGTATATCTGACTGCATCAGAAAAGTCAGCAAGATGGACTATAAGCGGATTATCAGCTGGTCTGCCTTTGGCTGAGAAAATACTGCGGACAGCATCTTCATTGGAGGCATCCGCACCTAGTCCGTAAACTGTTTCAGTCGGTATTCCAACAAGTTTTCCATTTTTTATAAGCTCCGCAGCCTTTTCGAGGTCACTGCGGCTGTCACTTAGTAAGAGAGTTTCCATAATATTACGCTTCCTGCTTTGCAAGCTTTGCAGCCTGATCGGCTGTTGCAAGAGCATCAAAAACTTCGTCAAGATTTCCGTTAAGGATATCCTCAAGGCGGTAAAGCGTCAGACCGATTCTGTGGTCAGTAAGACGTCCCTGGGGATAATTATAGGTTCTGATTCGCTCAGATCGGTCACCTGTACCGACCTGCATACGGCGCTCAGAAGCAATTTTTGCATCCTGTTCCTCCTGCATTGCCTCATAGAGACGTGAACGGAGGATCTTCATAGCCTTATCCTTATTCTTATGCTGGCTTCGCTCATCCTGACATTCTACAACTACGTTTGTCGGAAGATGAGTGATTCGTACAGCAGATTCTGTTTTATTGATATGCTGACCGCCTGCACCGCTTGCACGGAAGTAGTCGATTTTCAGGTCAGTAGGGTTGATCTCAAGCTCAACCTCGTCAGCCTCAACAAGAACTGCTACGGTTACAGTTGAAGTATGGATCCTTCCCTGAGACTCAGTCTCGGGAACTCGCTGGACACGGTGAACTCCGCTTTCGTACTTGAGTCTTGAGTATGCGCCATCTCCCTCAATGGAGAAGCTAATCTCCTTGAATCCGCCAAGCTCGGTAGCATTGGCATTGAGGATCTCCTGCTTCCAGCCCTTAGTCTCGGCATACATCGTGTACATTCTGTAGAGTGAGTTAGCAAAAAGTGAAGCCTCCTCACCGCCGGCACCGCCTCTGATCTCGATGATAACGTTCTTATCATCGTTAGGATCCTTCGGAAGAAGGAGTATCTTAAGCTCCTCAGCGAGCTTTTCCATTTCATCCTTTGACTCTTCAAACTCTGCCTGAACCATTTCCTTGAAATCCTTATCAAGACCGCCGCCGTCGAGAAGCTCTTTTGCCTCATTGAAGCTTTCCTCACGAGCCTTGTACTCACGGTATTTTTCGATGATCGGGGTGATATTCTTATGCTCACGCATGAGCTGTGTGTAGGTTTTATTATCATTCACGACATTCGGATCAGAGAGCTTTTCGTTTATCTCCTCATATTTTTCTTCCATCAAAGCAAGCTTTTCAAACATATATTAATTCTCCTTTATGATAATTGTATTATTTCTCGTCTTATAATATACGCTCAGCAAAGCTAGCCCTCACCAGGACGGTTTACTTTTTTGACGTTTTTTTCGATCTTATTACGCGGCACCATGAATTCTCTGGCACATTTTACGCATCTCAGCCTGAAATCCATTCCGGCACGTATCACATACATCTCATCTGAACCGCATGGATGGTTCTTTTTCATCTTCAGAATATCTCCCGGACGAATATCCACAGCACACACTCCTCTTCTTATTTTCACGCAAAATCACACATCTTACATTATACCCCAAATTTCCTTGTAAATCAATATTTTCTCAGTATATTTTTTTGCTTTTGTGTAAAAATAATAAAAACACCTGCTGAAAAATATCAAACTAACCAAATAATCTGAAAGGATATGCGCAATTATGATAAGAATTTCTGCTGAATTTGAAAGTCTCGAGCTGGCTGAGATGGCTTTAAAAAGAGTACGGGACAGTGTTTCTGGTATATTTTCTACTCACATAATGTACAACCGCCGCTCTGACAAGGCAGAGAAGCTCAGAGGCGGTACACTATATACAATCATTCCTACCGCAGTCACGACTCATAACTATCTGACTGCCGTAATTGAGTCACCTGCTTCTGAGGACGTGATGGACGAGCCTTCACGAAGCCGTAAAGCTCATGCCTACGTCATCTGCGAAAAGGATAGTTCTGCAAACGTAAGGTCTGTTCTCGGTGCAATGGGCGGTATGGATATTCATACTCCCATAGACGCATAAATCCTCTGACTGATGCATATTATTGACTATCAGCTGCTTCTCATAGCGGAGAATTTCAATTTCGGAGGTAAAAATGAAAAAATACAGACCGGAAGGCTGGCTCTATCAGTCAGCCGAGAATCAAAGACTTATTTCAACTCCAGAAGGACTTGCAGAGGCTCTTGCCTGCGGTACGATACTTGAGGCAAGAGCTTCCGTCTGCGACAGCTCGCATAATCTTATCATAGACCTTCCCTGCGGTAAAGCCGTCATTCCCCGTGAGGAGGGTGCTATTGGCATCAGCGATGGTACTACCCGTGATATCGCTCTGATCTCACGGGTGAACAAGATCGTCTCCTTCAAGGTAACAGGACTTGAAAATACCGCAGATGGTCATTACTGTGCAGTGCTTTCGAGGAAGGCTGCCCAGACAGAATGTGTTCAAAATTACATATCACTCCTGCGTGCCGGCGATGTTATTGACGCAAGGGTAACTCATCTTGAACAGTTCGGCTGCTTCGTCGACATCGGCTGCGGTATCCCATCACTCATTCCGATAGACGCTATCTCTGTCTCAAGGATCTCTCATCCGTCTGACCGGTTCAGGATCGGTGAAACGATAAGAGCTGCTGTTAAATCTACTGACGGAAACAGGATATTCCTTACTCATAAGGAACTGCTCGGAACTTGGGAGGAAAATGCAGCAGATTTTCATCAGGGTGAAACTGTATCGGGAATCGTACGTTCTGTTGAGGATTATGGCGTTTTTGTTGAACTTGCACCTAATCTTGCCGGTTTGGCTGAACCAAAGGCAGGTGTTTCTCCCGGGCAGAGCGTGAGCGTGTACATTAAGGCTATCATTCCTGATAAAATGAAGATCAAGCTGATTATCGTTGATGTCTGTGAGGATATTCCTTCTCCGAAAAACAACTCCTACGCCTTTAAGGGCGATCATATTACAAGCTGGAGCTACTCTCCGGAGACTTCGGAAAAACGTATAATGACGATCTTTGATTAATGCCAATACCTCCGGAAAATACTATGTCCGGAGGTTTTTTGTGGTGTATGGACTTTTTATGGGATCTGTGGTATAATTGACCGAAGGAGATGATAATATGAAAAAATTCAGAATATTTCTTGCTTCACTTATAACAGCATTCGTCATTGCAGTTCTTCCGTCGGAGAATTTGATCAGCAGCGTGACATTCGCTTCCGCTGAATCAGCCGAGGTGATTTCTGGCGAACAAAATCAAAATGAAGAGGAAAATAGTGAAGATGATTCACCCTCAAAGACCGTCAGTGCTTTGTTAATAATAGGACTTTTCACTGTGACTTTTGCAGTGAGCGGTGTGTTTACATATAAAATCCGCAGAAAAAATTCACTTCCTGATCAGGACAAGTCCTGACAGCTGTAATTCTTTATCTATTTTTCAGATATTAGCCTTGACACCCCGTCCAATGGTGTGATATTATAATAATAAGGGCTTTTATGTCCTAAAAAGAACCAATTATCCGGAGGAATATCATGGCTCATGACATTGATCTGTATATCAACTCTTCTTTCTGCGGCTTCTGGGAGCTGGATAAAATAGAAGAGTACTTCGAGGAATACTCCGCTAAAGCCGACAGACTTGCAGAATATATCGACTGGGACGAGATCGTTTTGTATGCTGTTTTATCCTATGACGGAGAAAAACAGACGATAATTTCTGCCGATTTCATGCTGCTCAGGATGGATTATTCCCGCTATGTCAATCTCACAAGCAAACTTTCACCAGATTGCCGGCTCTTTTTCAAAAGAAATAAATCCTGATTAATTACATTAAGGAGGTTGTTACTATCAAACTCAGAAATTATCTAAGCGCCGCTGCTGCTTCAGTTTTACTGCTTTCCAGCATTGGCGGAAATAACGACTTTATATTCACAACATTCGCCGAAACAGAACCTACACACACAATAACCTTCCTCGATTTCGACGGATATGTGCTCGATACGCTTGAGGTCGCTGACGGCGGAGTTATCGACTACTCTCTCATTGATACCTCAAGACTTTACACACAGGTCGATAAATATACCCAGATACGCTTTGCTGCGTGGGACTCAAATCCCAAAACCGCTACAAAAGATCTTACTATTCAGGCTCTTTCAGAGATCGGCGTTATCGAAATGGTACACGCTCCTGAGAAGAAGTACTATTTCAATAAAAATGGCGATGTCGACCTAAGAGGACTTCAGGTCAATATCACTCTCGCTACTCAGACTCCGGAATTCGACAGCTCAGGTAACCGTGTTGTTACACATAAAGTTGTTGATATCGCTGAGACCTGCCGCACTGTGCCGGTAACTCTCAATGAAGCATTCTCTGATTCAAATACCTGTGTTATTGAGATCTATCCTCTTGAATCGGTTCTGCCTATCTATGATTACAAGATAACACTTTTGGAGAATCTCGGAGATCCGAATGCTGATGGAACCGTAAATGCTATTGACGCTTCTTTTGTACTGACTTATTATGCAAAGACAAGCGTTGGCATCGATGTTGAATGTACCGAAGAGCAGGCTTTCCGCTCTGATATCGACAGAAATGGTGCACTTAATGCTATCGACGCTTCATTTATCCTGACATATTACGCTCAGAGCGCTGTCGGCGCAAAGCCTCAGTGGGAACAGATGCTTAATTTCTAAAGCTATTAAATCTATCAGCGCTGGACTGTATGGTTCAGCGCTGTTTTACAGGAGATGATTATTATTTACAGATCTATCACAGCTGCCGTACTGTTAGGCATCGCTTCCATCTCGCCGCTTTCCGGTGATAATGCCAGTATTCCTACAAAAAGCGGAACTCTGATCTATCACAGCTATTCTTCCTATACCGCAATGGACAGCAGTATCTCACTTTTTGATCTTGCCTCAGGAAGCTCATACGCATTGTCTGAAGGAGATTATATCCATGCCATGAATGCAGATTTCGGAAGCCATCCTTATGATGTAACTTTCATGGCTATCGATCCTGTACATGACGAATGGGATATATACCGATGCAATATTCTTACTAATGAACTTGTGAACCTTACTTCTGCCAGCGGCTTCAGAAATGAAGATCCGAAGTTTTCACCTGATGGGCTGAAGATCGTCTTTAAGCGAGGACACTGGGACTCAGGACTTGATAATTTTGTATACGATCTCGCTGAGATCGATCTGCGGACAAATACTATAACAATGCTCACGGATGACACCTATGAGGAATCCATGCCGTATTATTCTGCTGACGGCAGCAAAATTTTTTATGCACGATCTTCCGGCGAAGGCTCTGATATATACATGCTTGACCGGAATAAACTGGAATCTTATCCGGTGTACAGCGAGGAAGGCGTTTATTCATACTACCCCGTAACATCAGGAGATGAGCTGTATTTCGTAAAATGGCACTCCAGCGATAACAAAAATGACTGTATCGTACATTTCAACGATGATAATGCACAGATCCTGCCGTTCTGTGATGCTTCATATAACTGCTCTGATCCTTTTGTCAGCGGAGATGATATTTTCTTCAGCTCTACCTCCGGAGGAAGCTATGATCTTTATTTCAGCAGCGGAACGGATATTTTCGGACTGGATATGCTTAATACTGAGCTGAACGAGCTGGGAGCTGCTTTTTTCTCGTTCGATGAAGCCCTACTCGCCGCAAATGCCG
Source organism: Ruminococcus sp. (assembly GCA_045128995.1). Lineage (GTDB taxonomy): Bacteria > Bacillota > Clostridia > Oscillospirales > Ruminococcaceae > Ruminococcus. Next base: position 918 of record JBGVIW010000073.1, on the reverse strand, counting down.
CATCGGATCAGATACTTGGCATTTCTGAAGCTGATATCAACACTGACGCTGATGGTTCGGGAAATGTGAGCTGTATGGATCTGATTGCCTTACGCCGAAAACTGTTGACTTCTGATAATTGAAAAAACTCCTGCAAAGCGAGCTTTTGCAGGAGTTTTAATATTATACCTTCATTTTCTTTCTGAATATCACGACTGACAATATAAGCATTGCCGCAGCCCATATAAGTACGATACCAGATTCACAAAGGCTGTCAGAATAGCAGCCCTCAAAGGCATATCTTGCAGATCTTACTGCGTGAACGAAGGGCAATGCGTTACAGAGCTTTGCAAGCACGCCGCCTATTGCATCAACATCCATCCAGATTCCGCCGAACATTCCTGACAGGGTTATGATTATCGACGAAATTCCCGGTGCAGAGTTTCTGGTGAAAACACATCCGAAAAGAAGTCCGAAGCCGATGAACATGAGTATCGCCGGAATCGATAGTACAACTGCAATCAGCGCTCCGGAGATGCTGAGAGATATTCCGGTGAAAGCTCCGATGATCAGCGCAGTTATCAGATTTATTGCAGCCTGACCGAGTGCAAGTACCGCAAGCGGAATAAGATATCCTGCAATGAAATCAAACGATGTCATCGGTGATGTATAAAGTCTCAGAAGAAACGCCTCGGTTCTGTCTCCTGAGAGAAGCATACTCGCAAACAGCATGATGAATGTATAGCCGAATATCATGATCCCCGGCGCAAGATTCTGAATCTGAAACAGTGTCATTCCTGCCTCCGGAGGTATGCTCTCATTGATCACCGTCATCAGCACAAGCATGACGATCGGAAATCCAAGACAGAATATCCAGCTCAGAGGATCACGTACAAGCTCCTTGAAATTTCTCGAAGCAAAATGCATATATCTCATATT
>JBGVIW010000072.1:0-24584 GCA_045128995.1 Ruminococcus sp. | reverse complement strand
GCCAAATCCTGAGCTGCTTAAAATTGCTGAGAAGCTTGCAAAGGAGAGGAATATCCCCGTCGTATGCTTTGAAAAGAGCGTGAAGCTCGGCTGCGAGATGATCTATAACACTACTGCCGGCCCTGCGGAATTCGTCAAGCTGATCCGCAACGCTGAAACAGTTGTCACATCATCCTTCCACGCAACCGCCTTCTCCTGCATCTTCAGCAGGGATATCCATATAATCGCTCACTCAGTTACCGGCTCGAGAGTTGTCTCGCTTACGGAAATGTTCGGCATCGAAAACAGGATACACTCCTCCTATCAGGATTTCGAGAAAAAATATTCTCCCGATAAGAAACCGGAATATAACCGTGATGAGTTTATGGCTCAGCTCCAAAAATCAGAAAATTATCTGAAGGAGCTTATAATTCTTGCAGGAGGTAAAGCTAATGAGTAAAGGAAAAGAACTGGCTAAAAATACGCTTATACTTACTTTCGGAAAAATCTGCACGCAGTTTGTAAGCTTCCTTCTGCTGCCGCTTTATACAGCACTCCTCCAGCCGGAGGAATTCGGTATCGTTGACCTGTTCAACACCTACATAACACTTCTCGTTCCGCTCTTCAACTGGCAGTTTGAAAACGGTCTTTTCAGATTCATGCTCGACTGCCGAGGAAATAAGGATGAGCAGTCAAAAATATTCTCAACCGTATTCTTCACAAATATCGCTCAGGCTCTGCTGTATATAGTATTCTTCCTGATATTCCAGAGCTTCATCTCATCTGAGTACAAGATATTCCTTGCGATAGATGTTGTGCTGAATATTTTCCTCAATACCCTGCTCCAGTTCCCGAGAGGTCTTGGAAACAGCAAGGCTTATGCCTTCGGAAGCTTCCTTTCTGCATCCTCAGCCGTTGTTTTCAACGTAGTGCTCATCGCCGGATGCGGAATGGGTGCATACGGTATGTTCATCGCTGCCGTAATATCAAAGGTACTGACTATCACCTACCTGTTCTTCTCCCAGAAAACATGGAGATATATGTCCTTTAAGCTCTACAGCTTCAGCGAATTCAAAAATATCAGCAAATATTCCTTCCCGCTTATCCCAAACCAGCTTTCATGGTGGGTGATAAGCGCTTCTAACAGAACTATTATCGCACGCTTTATCAATGTTGCCGCTAACGGTATCTATTCAGTGGCAAATAAATTCTCGTCGGTATTTATTACTTTCTACAACATATTCAATATGTCATGGACAGAGTCAGTCTCTATCCACATGAACGACGATGACAGCGAGGAGTTCCTGACGGATACCATAAACTCGATGTTCAAGCTGTTCTCCTCGATCTGTATAGGAATCATCGCAGCAATGCCCTTTCTTTTCCCATACTTCGTCGATGCAAAATACAGCGAGTCCTACTACCAGATCCCGATCCAGCTTATCGCTGTGCTCTTCCAGGTCGTGGTAGGTCTTTACAGCGTAATTTATGTAGCTCTTAAAAAATCAGTCGAGATCGCAAAAACATCATTCATTGCCGCTATCGTAAACGTTGCCGTGAACATCACCCTGATCCACTTCATCGGACTTTACTCAGCTTCGCTTTCTGTACTGTGTGCCTATGCGACAATGGCGATCTACCGCTACTTCCATGTTAAAAAATACATGAACCTCAAGCTAAAGGGCTGGGTAGTTATTTCTACTATAATCGCTGCTGGTGTAACTCTTGCAGCTTACTATTACCGCAATATGCTCATCTGCGGAGCAGTACTTGCAGGAGTGGCTGTGTATGCATTCATCCTCAACAAGAGCTTCCTTAAATCTACTGCCCAGATCGCAAAAAATAAATTCAAAGCCATAATTCATAAGAAGTAAGGAGCATTGATATGAACTCTGATACTATTAAAATATTCTCCCGTAAAGAGGATTGCTGCGGATGCAGTGCCTGCATGACTGTATGCCCTAAGGATGCGATCAGCATGAAGCCGGATGAAAAAGGGTTTCTCTACCCAGAGATCGACGGCTCAAAATGTGTGAAGTGCGGACTCTGCGTCAAGACCTGTACCTTCCAGAACGGATATAAAACTCCCGATAACTTCGATACTCCGCTTGTATACGCAGTTAAACATAAAAATCCCGACGAAAGAAAAACCAGCCGCTCAGGTGGTATGTTCATTGCCGCTGCTGACTGGATCCTCTCTAAAAACGGCGTGATCTACGGTGCAGGCTACGGCGACGGCTTCTATGTCCTGCACAAGCGTGCTGACAATAAGGAGGCTCTCTTCGACTTCAAAGGCTCAAAGTACGTTCAGAGCGATATGAATACCATTTTCCGTCAGGTTATTGATGATCTTAAGAATGACAGATACGTCCTCTTCTCAGGTACTCCATGCCAGACCTCGGGACTCTACAGCTGCCTGAAGAACGTGAATACCGAAAAGCTCTATGTCTGCGATATCGTCTGTCACGGAACACCCAGCCCCTATGCATGGAGAGATTATCTCGCATTCTCTGAGAAAAGATATAAAAGCAAGGTCGTAAAGACTGATTTCCGTGATAAAAAATTCGGATGGAATACTCATATAGAGTCACTCTGGTTTGAAAACGGCAGGAAGATCTCAAGTGAGATCTACACTAAGCTCTTCTACAAGCATATCATGTTCAGACCTTCATGCGGAAATTGTAAATATACAAATACAAGACGTCCCGGTGACTTCACTATCGCTGACTTCTGGGGAATCGGAAAGGCTGTTCCCGGATTCGACGACAACAAGGGAGTTTCACTCGTGTTCCTGAATACGGAAAAGGGAAAATCACTCTTTGAGACTGTCTCGGAAAATATCGAGTACAAGCCCAGCCGCCTCGAGGACTGTATGCAGCATAACCTCAAAGCCCCGTCGATAATCTCTGACCAGACCGATAATTTCTGGAAGGACTACATCTCCAGCGGATTTGAGTTCGCTGCAAGAAAATATGGCACTCTCAATTTCAAGGACGAGACTAAATTCAAACTAAAACTCCGCCTGAAGCCTGTTCTGAAGAAACTCGGGCTGAAAAAATAGTACATCCTAAAATCCTAAAGCAGCATATCAACAGGTATGCTGCTTTTTCTGTGCCTTATATGATAATTTCCGCAATATTTACAGCATTATCCGCCATTGTCACTGTTCACAATTTATGGTATAATTTGTATCAAGATAAAAGCATAATAACGGTATTTAGGCATACCGTTACATTTTTTGAGGAGGAATTTCTTATGAAAAAATTCAGACGTATGCGTCAGGCACTTCTCCTGTCGCTCACTCTTGTTGCAGCATGGCTGCTGCCGCTGTTCGGATATTCTGAGCCGGCTCTAACTGCTTTCGCTGCTTCAGTCGACTATCCCGTTCAGCTCATGAACATCTCTAACAAGGATAACTCAAAGGTTCTCACTGAGAATGGTACTTCTGACGGCTCAGCCGTTACGCTCCAGACTCTCGGAAACGACCTCTCCCCTTCTTGGAGATTCGACCGTGTGGGTGCTGACTCAAAGGGTACTTTCTTCAAGATCACAAACGCTGAGTCCGGACGTCTCCTTACTCCGCTCAATTACAGCGTTTCTGCCGGCGCAAGCGTTATCATGTACGGCAGCGAATCAGCTCAGTCTCAGCACTGGTACGTAGTTCCGGTTTCAACTGACCGTCTCGGAAATAATCTCCACTACAAGATCGTTAACTATTCCAACACCTCTCTCGCTCTCACTCAGGGAACTTCAGGCATGACTCTCGCAAATTATACCGGCGCTGACAATCAGCTCTGGCTTCTCAATGCCGACGGTCTTCAGGGCTTTGCCGGCTACTGCAAGAACGATAACACCGGAAAGATAAAGGCTGGCGATATCGGAGGTCTCTTCGGTGAGGTAGTCGAGGTTTCTACCTTTGCTGACCTCAAAAAATATGCCGAGTCAGATACTCCCTACACTATCATCGTTAACAAGAACATCAGCGTTACAGAGCTTAACCTCAATGGCGAAAGATATATGTGTACTGCCGGAAGAATCTATGTCCGCAGCAACAAGACTATCATCGGAAGCTACTCAAATCACACTCTCTTCAATGTTCAGTTCTGCACATCCTCCGGAAAGGGTGTCGGCGACAACATTATCATCAAGAACTTCGATATGCAGCATGACGCTGAGTCCAACAACAACGACTCCATCGTATGCTACTTCGGCTCAGGTCAGAACATATGGGTGGATCACGTTACATTCACTGGTCACGATAACTTTGGCTACGCTCCTCAGACAGGAAAAGTAGACGAGGATAAGTTCCTTGCCTGCTGCTATGACGCAGACTACTGTACAGTTTCCGACTGCTCATTCGGTGCACATAAGTATGGTCTGATTCTCGGATATCCCGCAGACGGCGCCAACGAAAAGGATAATTACGACGGCTTCCCTCGTATGTCCATCATCGGAAACAAGTTCTACAAGACCGAAACAAGAGGTCCCGGACTCATGAGATGGGGCTACTTCCACTCTCTCAATAACTACGTAAACACCTTCAGCATGGCTTATACCGTTCACAGCGGATGTGATGTCTACGCTGAGAACTGCGTATACGAAAACGGCGGAAACGTTATCTGCGACTGGAACAGCGTAACTTATCCGGGCGCATACGCAGAGTCAGGCTCAACCTTCTCTGACTGCGGAAGAACACAGCAGGGGGCTGATTCTAATGCTACCTCCAGTGCAAGCTCATGGAGACCCTCAGGCAACTATAACTACACTAAGCTCTCCGCTTCAGCTGCAAAGTCCTACTGCTCAAGCTACAGCGGCTGCCAGACTTCTAAAGGCAACGTTATGTACCTCAGATTCGGCAGCAAGGGCGTTCCAAGTGCAGGCTATACCGAAGCTCCCAGCGGCCCGATCGCTGCAAGCTTTACTGAAGGCGCTGCATTCAGAATCAAAAACGTAAATTCAGGTCAGTATATGCAGGTCGCAGGCGCTGCTGCTGAAAACGGCGCTAACGTCCAGCAGTGGGGCGATAATGATAAGGCTGTTCACGAGATCTGGAAGCTCTACAGCGCAGGCGACGGCTACTACTACATCGCATCCTGCGTCGGCGACGGAGGTACATACGTCCTCGACGTTGCCGGAAAGAAAACTGCCGACGGCACTAATATCGATATCTATCAGTACAACGGCGGCACAAACCAGCAGTTCATGTTTACTGCAAACGGCGACGGAAGCTATAAGATCCGCACAAAAGTTACCGGCGAGGCTTCTGCTGTTGAGGTAGCCGACGCTTCAACATCCTCCGGCGCAAATGTTCAGCAGTGGACTGTAAACGGCGCAACCTGTCAGGACTGGATCCTCGAGCCTGTTACCGATCCTGGATGCGCTATGGATGTGAAATATATCTACTCCTTCTCAAACGTTAACTCCGGTCTTATGATGGAGGTCGTTAACGGTGCTATGGCTGATAACTCCAACGTTCAGCAGTGGGAAAAGAACGGCGCTGACTGCCAGAAGTGGATCCTCAAGGCTTTCGGCTCAGGCAACTACTACTGGATCCGCTCACATCAGGACAATGGCTACGCTCTCAAGGCTGAGGGCAGTGAAAACGGCGCAAATATCGATATCGTCGCTTATTCCTCTAAGGACAGCTCCCAGCTCTTCCGCTTCTCAAAGAACCTCAACGGTTCATACAGCATTATCACTCACGCTTCTAAGGATGCCTGCCTCGTCGAGGTTGGATATGCCTCCACCGAAGCTGGCGCAAATATCCAGCAGTGGGAGCCTACAGCAAGCAGCTGCCAGAACTGGAATATCGTAACTGAAACTACCACTACTACCACCACTACCACTACTACTACATCTACTACCACTACTACTACAACTACCACTACAACTACTACCACGACGACTACAACTACATCAACATCAACAACTACTACAACAACTACTACCACCACAAAACCTGTCACTACTACAACTACCGTCACAACAACTACCACAAAGCCTGCAACTACTACAACCTCCTCAACTACTACAACTGTCACAACTCCTGCAACAACAACTTCTGTGACTACAACAACCTCTGAGCCTGCTGAAGTCTTATACGGTGACGCAGATCTCAATGGTACAGTCGAGATCGCTGATGTTGTAGCAATTATGGTACACTCCTCAACTCCCGGCGGCACTCTCTCGGCTGAGGCTATGAACAACGCCGATGTTTACCAGCGTGGCGATGGTATAAGCAACATGGATGCCCTCTCCGTTCAGAAACGCATCGCCCAGCTTATCAGTTCTCTCCCTGAATCCCTCCTTTAATTATCCAGTTCCATCTGAATAAACTAAAACCTCCTGCGGACTAGCAGTGGTACTCTTATAGGAGTTTTTACGTATATTATTGAGGAAAACCCTTTTGAAAAAGGGTTCTTCCTCAAACTCCTTTCCTAAAACTTTCGTATTTAATTTCAGCCCCATAGGGTGCATATCATCATTTTATTGAGAAGTTTTCTTTTCTCTAGATATGCACCCTATGGGGCTGAAATTAGTATAAAAGTCTTTGGAAGGGGGTTCGGGGGAGAACCTTTCCTCAGAAAGGTTTCCCCCGATAACTACATATAAAGTTCCTATAAGAGTATCACTGCTAACCGCAGGAGGTTTCTGTTATACTTTATTTTTTATCTCTTCGGAGGAAGATATTCAAAATTTTATATTTTACATCTGGCTGGAAGAAGAGGATGAAGAAAAGCAGTGTAAAATTATATTTAAGCGAACAAAGTGCATTTTCAGTGAATGCATAAAGCGAGATTCCGATGAGAGCGATAATATAGACATACTGCCGTCTCTTTATAAGCTCCTTTGCAAGGAGATGGTTCAGAAGCAGGAATAAAACAGTTCCCAGAATGCCAAACACGAGCAGAAGCTGGATATATCCGGAATCAACTACGAGATATTTATAAATGGCAAGCTCCCGCTCATTTTTGACGCTTCCCAGCCAGCTGATGTCCGAATTTGTCATAACTAGATTTGCAAGCTTGAAGCGATGGGTAAGAACCTCATCAAGCATCAATACAAACTGATTATACTTTTCAGCGAATCCAGGGATCTTATCAAGAAAAATAAGGATATTCTGGCTCGTGCTCAGTGCAAAGTGAAGATTCAGAAGCATCAGAACCGGCATTGCATATTTCGCGGCAATTTCAAGGAACCTTTCGATCCTGTAATATTTATAGAGAAAGCCAAGTCCCCAGATCGCAAGACTTATCAGCAGTCCGCTTCGTGAACCGGTGATCAAAAACGCCATGAAGATGAATCCCAGCAATGCAAGCAGGATCTTTCCCGTTACCTTTTTCCAGTAGATACACAGATAGAGCATTATCAGAACTGTTATCGTGAGCATCAGCAGATTTCCGTGAGAAAATCCCAGAATAGGTGAAGGCCCGAATGATGCATTTCCGATCCCGACAACTGAAGCAGCCATTACCATAAGGGTAACTATGATCTTCTCATAGAATGTTACCTTCAGGACATTTTCAAGCTCCAGATCCTTTATTCCGACGATCGTGATGATAAGCGCCAGCATTCTGGAATCTTTTGAGTGAAGATAGTTATATGCAAACATCCCCAGCAACGCCAGAACCAGCACTGTCCTTTTTACACTGAATTTATTCCGGAACATAATATGTACCATCGTCAATCCAAGTGAAGCTACAAGTATCAGAAAGCTGCCGCCGATATTCAGTACAGTATCTGTAATACCATAATACAGATTTATCAAGATATATGCAATATATATCAGAACATTATTTTTGCTAATTTCGATTTGCATTTTTTCTTTATTGCTGCCTTTCTTACTTTGCGGCAAGGCTGCTGTAGTAGCCTTCCATACGTCTGCACTCATTTTTTATATCATATTTTTCTGTATCGACCGAGGTTCTCTGCGCAGGATCCGAGCTGTTTCTTACTTTTTCCAGAGCAGTACACCATTCACTGGTATTGAAATTCAGAAAATCGACCTTTCCGGAGATATTTATCTCTCTCGGCACAGCATTTGAAACAACGCATGAAAGTCCGGATACCTGAGCCTCGATATTCACAAAGCCGAAGCCCTCGAAGATCGACGGGAGAACGAAAACATCCATCGCAGAGTAGAATATCTCCGGAGTATTTGTACTGCCAGCCATAATAAGGTGCTTTTCCACACCTTTTTCCTTAGCCTTTGCAGTGATCTGATCACGCTGACTTCCGTCTCCCACAAGAAGCAGACACGCATTTTCATTGATCTTCACGTAATCAGCCAGAACGTCTATCATATAAAGATAATTCTTCTGCTCCTCGAGACGTCCGATGCTTCCGATAACGAACTTGTCGCCGATACCGTATTTATTTCTCACCGCTTCCCTGTTTTCAGGGCTGAAGCGGAATTTCTCGGTTTCGATGGCATTATTAATGACCTGATACCTGTCAGTTTTCATGAATTTGTCGGTATATTTGCTTGCGCCCGACTCATCGGAACAGGCAAATCCCATATCAGCAGCTTTTGAGAGTACAGCCCTGAAGATCTTTCTCGCCAGTTTATCCGTGAAAGTATTCTTAGGACGTCCGGGGTTATGACCGTGAGCAATTACCTTTGTCTTTTTCGTAAACATTCCCGGGATAGCGCCTCTGAATATTCCGACAAACGAGCATGAATGGCAGTGGATCACATCATAATCATTTTTCTTGAGGAATTTTCTCACCTGACGCATCTGAGAAAAAAGCTGAAGGAACTTATTCTTATGTTTCTTTTGGATGACGAACACCTGACTTCCGGCAGCCTTTACCTCTTCATAAAAATCCATCTTCGTGTCATCATATATCAAAAAGTCTACCTGAAACTTCTCTTTATCAAAACGTCGGAAGAAGTTCATTACAAATATTACATTTCCTCCCATACCAAGGGAATTTACCGACTGAAGAACCTTTATCTTATCTGGCATAGTTATCCTCCGTTAATTATTTTCAAACCAATTCTTAATGACATCCCATGAAGCAGTACTCATTTTGTTTATTTCGCTCCACACGCTCTCCCAGTTTTCCTTAGCGTCGAGGTCGATATCTGCATTTCGGGTATTTCTGTGGGACAATCCGACTGTCTCGAGAAGCTGGAGTATGCGCTTTTTAGATGTTCCGGAGGCAGTGAATGTATGCGATACGAATTTCTTTCCGAAAAGGAGCGAGAAAACAGTGCCATGGAAGGAATTTGTGACAACGTACTCGGCATTAAGCACCCACGAGAGAAAATCGTTTGGCATAGGATGTCGGAAGAAGGAGAGGTCATTCTTGTTGCTGATAAGAGCGAGTCCCTTTTCCTTTGCAACCTTTTCAGCGTATTGTGCAAGCTCCTTCGACTCATCTATCATAAACATGAAAACATAGGGCTTATCCGTAAGCTTCTTTGAAGCATGCTCCTTCCACTGTGCAGGTGATATGAGCAGTGTAGGATCACAGCAAAGCTCAGCTTTTTTACCGGAGATCTCCTCTACCTCGCCGAGCATCATGCTCTCACGCAGTGTTATGAGATCGAATCCCTTTAGAAGCTCTTTTTTGCCGCTGTCAAGCTCGATGCGCTTATCACCGAAGGAAGCTGCATAGGCAATCTTTTTCTGCTGCGGCTTTGCAAAGTCAAGAAAATACATTCCATCGTTCCCCGTAAGTCCGGTATGCCATACCTGATCGCTTCCGGTAACAAGAACGTCATAATCCGAAGCGATGGATGTAATATTTTTCCTGTCGGCTTCTGGCGAAAGCTTCATATATTTTTTCATATACTTATTAAAAGCAGTCTTTTTTCTATATCTGAACACAAAGCTGAGCATTGCACGGATATAAGCCTTAGGGCCTTTTCCGTTCACTTTCCAGAGCTTGACTACCTCAGCGATCTCGGGATTCTGGTAGTTGATTATCTCTGTCTGAGGAATGATCTGAGACATTTTCTGCTGAAGGGCATATGCCTGCAAAACAGCTCCGTAGTTTCTTGATTCGTGAAAAGTAATAATTCCAGCGCTGCGGCTTTTCATCTGAACATCTCCTATAAATGTATATATTATAAGTGCGCCTCCGCATTTCGGGGCAAGCGCAAATAGCTGCAAAAATCCACATTATACTACATTAATTATATCACGTTATCCTGCCATCGTCAACCCTAAATCAGGAGGTAGGATCTGTAAAAAAGTACAGGCTCATGAAGCATCATTCCGTTCGGGAGAGCTGAATTGGGCTTTATTCAATTTTTCTTGACATATTTAACCAGAACATGATATAATATATTTAATCTGATTTATAAGGAAATGATATTTATGAGCAAAATTGACAATACTGTCCTTAAGGAAACAAAGTACATCGCAGTCTGGGTCATCGTTCTCAGTGCTGTTATGGAGGCTGTTTTTCTGATCATCGGAATGTGGGACTACAAGGTACTGCTGGGAAATATCTTCGGTGCAGCAGTGGCTGTCCTGAATTTCCTGCTCATGGGACTTACTGTGCAGAAGGCAGTAACTAAAGAGGAAAAAGAAGCAAAGGCACTCATAAAAACATCCCAGTCGCTCAGGACGCTATTGCTCTTTGTTGCTGTAGTCGCAGGTATTCTTATCCCCTGCTTCAACGGCTTTGGAGCTGTTATACCGCTGTTTTTCCCGAGGATCGCAGTTGCACTCGTTCCTCTGAGAGATAAAAAATCAAGCTCACAGGGAGGTGAAAATCAATGACAGATAAAAGCCGTCGCTTTAAGATTCTGGATATGATCTATCTTCTTATGATGATCCTGCCGATTGCTGGCGGAATCGTGCTTAAGGTGCTGACGTATCCGGAAAGCGATGGAATATCGATAAGCGGCGCAAGGATATTCTTTACGATAAAAATGCCGATCCAGAACTTTCCGGTAACTGAATCACAGATAAACTCACTGCTAGTTATGATCTCCATCACCGGACTCTGCCTCTTCCTGACTCATGGGATCAAGGAAAAAGCTGATTCCAGCCGCCAGCATATCGCTGAGTGGATCGTCGAAAAGACCGAGGGACTTGTGAATGGCAATATGGGTGAGTATTTCAGCGAATTTGCTCCATTCGTTACGGCGATACTCGGGCTTTCTGCATTTTCAAGCCTGCTTGCACTCTTCGGACTCTATGCCCCGACATCAGATCTGAACATCGCCGCAGGCTGGGCGATACTTGTATTCGTGCTGATTACGTACTACAAGTGCAAGTGCGGCCCGGTGCAGTACCTCAAGAGCTTTGCTGAGCCGGTAAAATTCCTGGCTCCGCTTAACATCATAAGCGAAGCGGCTACGCCGGTTTCAATGGCATTCCGTCACTACGGAAACGTGCTTTCGGGAGCGGTTATCTCAGTTCTCGTGGCAACAGCCCTTCAGGGCGTTTCATCAGCACTTCTCGGATGGCTTCCGGGATTTCTTGCGGATATACCGCTGTTTCAGGTAGGAATACCTGCGGTGCTGTCGATCTACTTCGACGTATTCAGCGGATGCTTGCAGGCGTATATCTTCGCAACACTGACCATGCTCTATATCTCCGGCGGATTCCCTGCCGAGGAGTACTTCAGACGCAGGTCGGCTAAAACTAAAAAATCAACCGATTAATCAACAAATCAAATTACAAACGGAGGAATTAAAAATGTTAGAACTCGCAATTGGTATTATTCTCGGATGCTGCGCTCTCGGTGCAGGTATGGCTATGATCGCTGGTATCGGCCCTGGTATCGGTGAAGGTAACGCTGTGGCAAAGGCTTGTGAGGCTATCGGCCGTCAGCCTGAGTGCAAGGGAGAAGTAACTACAACAATGCTCATGGGATGCGCTATCGCTGAGACAACTGGTCTTTATGCTCTCGTAATCGCTATTCTGCTCATCTTCGTAGCTCCCGGCAGACTCGTTGACCTTCTTATGAGCACTATCGGCTAAGTTTGGAGTGAGTTGAATAATGCAGTCATTAGATGTTATTTCTGTCAACTTCTGGCAGATTCTCGTCTCCCTCGCCAATCTTGTCATACTCTTTCTCATTATAAAAAAATTCCTGTTCAAGCCGGTAAAAAAGGTTCTCGCACAGCGTCAGGAAACGCTCGATAATAAGTATCTCGAGGCTCAGCAGGCTGTTTCTGAGGCTGAGGAAAACAAAAAGACTTGGGAGAATAAAATTCAAAGCGCTCAGTCAGAGGCGGATGCAATTATAAAAAATGCGTCCGATGACGCTAAGCTCAGAGGTGAAAGGATCGTCGCTGATGCCCGTGACAAGGCTGATGGTATAGTCCGTCAGGCTCAGACTGAGGCGGAGCTTGAGCGCCGCAAGGCTGAGGAGGGAATAAGACGTGAGATCGTCGATGTTTCTGCCGCTCTTACCGAAAAGCTCCTCGGACGAGAGATAAGCGTGCAGGATCACCGTGATATGATCGACTCCTTTATCGAGGAAATAGGTGAAGGCAATGAATGATATGACCAGAGAATACGCCGAGGCACTGTTTGCCCTCGCCTGTGAGGAAAACTCCGCAGAGGAATACAGCAAGGCTCTCGGTACAATAGCTGAGGTAATGCACGAAAATCCGCAGTATATGGACTTTCTCGTATGCCCCGGCATCCCTGTGACTGAACGTCTGGGCGCTCTGGAGGAAGCCTTCTCCGGAAGAATTCCGGACTATGTTCTCCACTTTATGCAGCTCCTGTGCGAAAAAGGACGTATCCGGCTCTTTGACGGCTGCGTCAGGGAATATAATATGCTCCTCGACGCTTCGCATCACGTTGCTGTCGCCAGAGTCACAAGCGCAGTCGAGCTTACCGCTCCGGAAAAAGAGCGCATCACCGCTAAGCTGGAGAAAATTACCGGAAAAAGCGTAGCTTTGGAATGTTATACCGATCCCGCAATCATGGGCGGAGTCGTTATCGAAACAGAAGGCAGGGTCATCGACGGAAGTCTCCGCAGACACCTGCATGAAGTAAAGGATGTGATTGGCAGATGAGCACAAAACCTGAGGAAATCAGCAATATAATAAAGGCTCAGATAAAAAATTATAAGTCACGCATCGAAATGCGTGAGACCGGTACGGTCATCCTCGTCGGAGATGGTATCGCAAGAGTTTACGGCATAAGAGAATGTATGGCAAGCGAGCTTCTCGAATTCGAGGACGGAAGCTTCGGTATGGCTCAGAATCTCGAGGATGAAACTGTTTCAGTTGCACTTCTCTCAGATAAAAACGATATCCGTGAGGGTTCAACAGTCCGCAGAACGGGAAAAGTAGTTTCTGTTCCTGTCGGCGAGGCTTTCCTCGGAAGAGTCGTGAATGCACTCGGCGAGCCTATCGATGGAAAAGGCCCTGTTGTTACTAACGAATCCCGTCCCGTCGAGAGCGAAGCTCCCGGTATCATCGAGAGAAAAAGCGTTTCTGTGCCGCTTCAGACCGGCATCAAGGCTATCGACAGCATGATCCCCATCGGCAGAGGTCAGCGTGAGCTTATCATCGGTGACCGCCAGACCGGTAAGACTGAAATAGCTGTTGATACTATCATAAATCAGCGAAATACAGGCGTTATCTGTATATATGTCGCTATCGGACAGAAGAGTACCTCTGTTGTTCAGCTCGTGAATGAGCTTACAAAGGCTGGCGCTATGGAATATACCATCGTCGTTTCAGCCTCAGCTTCGGAATCAGCTCCGCTTCAGTATATCGCTCCGTACTCCGGCTGTGCGATGGCTGAGTACTTCCGTGAGCAGGGCAAGGATGTCCTCATTATCTATGATGATCTCTCAAAGCACGCTGTTGCTTACCGTGCGCTGTCGCTGCTCATCCGCAGACCTCCGGGACGTGAGGCTTATCCGGGCGATGTTTTCTATCTCCACTCGAGACTTCTCGAGCGTGCAGCGTGCGTAGCTGATGAATACGGCGGCGGCTCGATTACTGCACTCCCCATCATCGAAACTCAGGCAGGCGACGTTTCTGCCTATATTCCGACAAATGTTATCTCCATCACCGACGGACAGATCTTCCTCGAGACTGAGCTTTTCCACGCCGGAATCATGCCGGCTATCAATCCGGGTATCTCAGTAAGCCGAGTTGGCGGCTCTGCTCAGCTAAAGGCGATGAAGAAGGTATCAGGTGAGCTTAAACTCCTCTATTCCCAGTACCGTGAGCTTCAGTCCTTCGCTCAGTTCGGAAGTGACCTCGATGCCGATACAAAAGCTCGTCTCGCACTCGGCGAGCGAATCGTTGAAGTCCTCAAGCAGGACAGAAATGCTCCGGTTCGTGTGGGATGTCAGGTTGCGATCGTCTATGCCGTGACCAAGGGCTTCCTTAATGATATCCCCGTAAGCGGCGTAAGAGACTATGAACAGCGCCTCTTCGACAAGCTCGAGGCTGAGTACAACGACCTCCTCGTGCGCTTTGAACAGGGATATTTCGACGACTCCGACGTTCAGGAGCTTGAAAAGGCTCTGAACTCAATGCAGAGGTGAGCTGATGGGCGCTGATACAAAAAAACTGCGCAGCCGCATTAAAAGCGTCGATTCTACTCTCCACCTCACAAAGGCGATGGGACTCGTTGCATCCTCTAAGATACGAAAATCTATGGAGGCTATGAAAAAAAGCCGTGAGTATTACGATATGCTTAGCCGTGTTATACAGAATCTTTCCGCAAGTCCGGAGTGCGCAAAAAGCCCGTATATGGCGGAAACTGCCTCGAACAAGCGGACGCTTATAATCGTTGTTGCCGGCGACAGAGGTCTTGCAGGAGGTTATAATGCCAACGTTTTCAGACTCGCAAAACAGTATCCCGATGCCGAATTCATTGCGATCGGCAAGCGTGCCTGCGACCGCTTCGGAGGAGATTATAGTGCCGAGCATTTCTCCTTTGCTCAGTCGTCTGAACTTGCAAAAGCAGTATGCCGCCGCTTTTCAGACGGTGAGCTTGACCGAGTGGGCATTATCAGTACAAAATACATCTCAATGATGTCTCAGGAGAGCCATATCCGCTGGATGCTTCCTCTCGTGCGTGAGGAGACTGTTCCGATCACAGGCGTGGTATATGAGCCGGATGAACTTTCTGTTCTCAATACAGCAGTTCCGCTGTATATCGCCGGAGCTATCGTTGCAGCCGTTCGTGAAGGCTTTGCAAGTGAGGTAGCCGCAAGGCGCTGCGCTATGGACTCCGCCGGAAAAAATGCAAAACAGATGATCGACGAGCTTCAGCTTGAATATAACCGTGCCCGTCAGGGTGCTATCACTCAGGAAATTACCGAGATCGTCGCCGGAAGCGGTATGTAGGCGGTGTTCCAATAATATATTTTCAGTGAAATTTCTCCCCTCCTGACGGAAACTCGGGAGAAAGATACTGAAACGTAACAATATCAATACCGCCAGATAGGAGGTAAATTAAATGTCAGACAAAGCTAAAGGCGTTGTCTCTCAGGTCATGGGACCTGTTGTTGACGTACGCTTTGAGGAAGGCTGTCTGCCTTCCATATATAACGCATTAACCATCCCAAAGGGCGACAGGACGCTCACTGTTGAGGTCGCCCAGCATATCGGAGACAATACTGCACGCTGCATCGCCATGTCCTCGACTGACGGACTAAAGCGAGGCGTTGCCGTTACCGATACGGGAAAGCCGATCAGCGTTCCTGTGGGACGTGAGACTCTCGGAAGAATCTTCAACGTTCTCGGTGATACTGTCGACAATCAGGCAGCTCCCGAAACTGAGGAGCGCTGGAATATCCATCGTCCGGCTCCGGAGTATGACGAGCTTTCCACCTCGACTGAAATACTCGAAACCGGAATCAAGGTTATCGACCTTATATGTCCCTATTCAAAGGGCGGTAAGATCGGACTTTTCGGCGGTGCAGGCGTCGGAAAGACTGTCCTTATCATGGAGCTTATCAATAATATCGCAAAACAGCACGGCGGACTTTCTGTTTTCACAGGCGTCGGCGAGCGTACCCGTGAGGGCAACGATCTCTATAACGAAATGAAGGAGTCCGGCGTCCTCAGCAATACTACCCTCGTTTATGGTCAGATGAATGAGCCGCCCGGCGCACGTATGAGAGTCGGTCTTTCGGGACTTACTATGGCAGAATACTTCCGTGACAAGGAAGGTCAGGATGTGCTGCTGTTCATCGACAATATCTTCCGTTTCACTCAGGCAGGCTCTGAGGTATCCGCTCTTCTGGGACGTATGCCCTCTGCGGTAGGATATCAGCCTACGCTCGCAAATGAAATGGGTGCTCTTCAGGAGCGTATCACTTCCACCAAAAAAGGCTCTATTACGTCAATTCAGGCAGTTTATGTGCCGGCAGATGATCTTACTGATCCGGCACCGGCTACGACATTTGCTCACCTTGACGCTACTACGGTACTCTCAAGAAGCATTGCTTCACAGGGTATATATCCTGCGGTAGATCCGCTTGAATCCACAAGCCGTATTCTCTCAGCTGAGATACTCGGCGAGGAACATTATACCGTTGCCCGTGAGGTTCAGCGAATCCTCCAGCGCTATCAGGAACTGATGGATATCATCGCTATCATGGGTATGGACGAGCTTTCAGATGAGGATAAGCTTCTCGTTCAGCGTGCAAGAAAGATCCAGCGATTCCTCTCTCAGCCGTTCTTTGTTTCAGAAAAATTCACCGGCATCGAGGGCACTTATGTCCCGCTTTCGGAGACTATCAGAGGTTTCAGAGAGATCATCGAGGGTAAGCATGATGACCTACCAGAGTCTGCATTCCTCTTCGTTGGAACGATCGACGAGGCTGTCGAAAAGGCAAAGAAGGTATCCGCATGAGTACATTCAGCCTGACGATCTCCTCACCTGACGGAAATATCTTCAAGGGCGAGGCAGTAAAAATATCAGTCCGTGGGATCGAGGGCGATCTTGCGGTAATGGCAGGACATATTCCGTTTATTACAGCAGTGAGAGAATGCGACTGCCGTATCCAGCTTCCGGATGAGTCGGAAAAAACCGGTCATACAGCCGGAGGACTGCTCAATGTATCTGCCG
Source organism: Ruminococcus sp. (assembly GCA_045128995.1). Classification (GTDB taxonomy): domain Bacteria; phylum Bacillota; class Clostridia; order Oscillospirales; family Ruminococcaceae; genus Ruminococcus. The sequence goes on along the minus strand of JBGVIW010000072.1, from coordinate 7,584 downwards.
ATGGAGTCATCCTGCTGGCGGATTGCTTTGAATGGAAGGGGTAAATTTTGATTTGTCGTAGTGGCTATTTTCACAACCTTCTGGGGAAAACCTTTCTGAAGAAAGGTTCTTCCCCAGACCCCTTTCCAAATACTTTAGTATCAAATAACCCGATTAGGGGCATGCCCCTATACGGGATATTTCATTGAAAGTTTTAGTGAGGGAGTTTGAGGGAGACCCTTTTTCAAAAGGGTCTCCCTCAATAGGTCGTGAATATATCTACCAAGACAATCAAAATTCATCCCCTTCATTTACTTTTTCGCCAGAATATGATATAATCATTCCAGAGGTGTTCAGATATGAAAAAACTTTTTGACTGCGCTATGGATATCGGTGAGCAGATGCTCATAAGCGGCGGAGAGGTTCACCGTGTCGAGGATAGCCTTCGGCGTATTCTCTGTGCCTGCGGTGCAAAACGTGTCGATGTCTTTATCATCACCAGCAGCATGGTCGTGACTATTCAGACCTGCGGCGGAGAAAGCTTTACCCGTACAAGACGTATTACGGACACAAGCTCCGATTATGAGCGGCTTCACAGGCTGAATTCTCTTTCACGCAGAATCTGCTCCGAGAAGCTTTCTGCTGAGGATATCCGCCGTGAGCTTGATGATATTTCAGCTTCAAAATCATGTCCGCTCTGGCTGGAGTTCATTTGCTACGCAGTGCTTGCTTCGGCATTCTCACTCTTTTTCGGCGGAGGTGTCTATGATGCCGTTTCTGCATTCGTGATCGGACTTGCTGTACGAGGCATGATCTTCCTGAGCGATAAGACTGTCAATAACAAAATATTCGCAAAATTTTTCGCATCGTTCGCTGCAACTGCACTAGCTAATCTTTCACTGTATATCGGCATAATACCTACCGTCGACAACGTCATCACCGGTGCTATTATGACACTCGTTCCAGGAATCGGTCTTACAAACGCTGTGCGTGACCTTTTCGTCGGCGACAGCATTGCCGGTCTGCTGAGAACTATCGAAGCGTGCATAATAGCTCTTGCTATCGCTGCCGGATATTTTCTGTTTTCATTCCTCACGGGAGGTGCTGCTTCATGACAAAATCAGAGATAATCCAGATACTCATGGGATTTATTGGAGCACTCTGCGTCGGCGTCCTCTCTAACATCAGAGGCAAAAGACTTGCCGCAGCGGCTTCCGGAGCTTTAGTTTCATGGGCACTTTTCATCCTCTTCGGCAGAATCATCGACAGCGAACCGATGATTTATTTCATTATCGCCTGCATAATGGCACTCTACTCAGAAATAATGGCACGAGTTCTAAAAACACCTGCCACGCCGATTATCATCACCTCCCTTATTCCACTCGTTCCCGGCGGATCACTCTATTATACCATGGCTTACGCCTTCGAGAGCGATTTCTCACGTTTCATCGAAAAGGCAGCCTCAACGCTAAGTCTCGCTGCTGCACTTGCACTCGGTATCATCGTCGTAACCGCTTTTTCTCACTTTTTCTTCAGACGCATGATGCCCAAAAATAAAAGCAAATGCGACTGCTCAAAAGTCGAAATAATTAAAAAATAAATATTTTTAAAACCTATTGACATCCCCTGCTGTTTCTGGTATAATTTTTATTGTTGTGAGAAACATATAGGGGTATAGCTCAGTTGGTAGAGCAGCGGTCTCCAAAACCGCGTGTCGAGGGTTCAAGTCCTTCTGCCCCTGCCAGATCATTTAAGCCTGTATTTCGTGAAAGCATCGAAATACAGGCTTTTTTTCTTGCTTAGGCAAAACAGTTCGAGCTGCAATTTTGCAGTTGCGTGTGAAGAAATAACAGTTGTTTTTCACACGAAATCACACGAAGAAAAGGTGGTATAACGTTACAACAAGCCAACTCCAGCAGATAGAGCAAATAGAATAATAAAGACAGCGATTATTTTTTATCTTTAGATACATTTGTGAAGAAAAACACGAGCCTACATTTATAAATTTGCCAACAGAATGATACTTTAAGCCTCCCGAGGGAGGCTTCTGCATTCTCTTATAGTCGATAGGATTTTATAATTACGAAAACAATAAAACTAAATTCGACAAGTTTTTGAAATTATAAGAATTTTATTAGAATTTCTCTTGACTTTTTCTTATAAATTTCTTATAATTTAAATAAGGAGGCGAATAAAATGCTTGAAAACGAACTTGTTAGTCTTATAAATACTATTACGAAAACCAAGAGTGAAAGCAACTATATTGAAGTTAAATCCGCTAAAAAAGGCTGTCCAAAGCTGTTTGATACCTTTTCTTCTTTCTCCAATCAGCAAGGCGGAGGAAAAATAGTTTTCGGTATTGATGAAAGCGACAGCTACAGCATATGCGGTGTTTATGATGCTGCTGATCTTCAGAAAAAAATAATGGAACAGAGTCTACAAATGGAACCTGTAATCAGACCTCTTTGCACAACTATTAATATTGAAGGCAAAACCATTGTATGTGCTGAAATACAGGAAATTGATCTTTTCTCCAAACCATGTTTTTATAAAGGTGCAGGCAGACTTAAAGGCTCATATATTCGTGTAGCTGACGGTGACAGACTTATGTCCGAGTATGAGGTTTATAGTTACGAAGCATTCCGAAAGAAAGTTCAGGACGAAATAAGGATTGCTGAAAGAGCAGATATTTCAGATATTCAGACAACTGCTTTTCAGAAGTACTTACTTGAACTGAAAACAAAAAAAACTAACCTCGCTGAACTTTCTGAAGAGAAAATCTGTAGATTGCAAGGCTTTACTGATAACAATAAACCTACTCTTGCCGGAATAATGCTCTTTTCAGATTATCCACAGGCATTCTATCCTCAACTGTGTATAACTGCGGTATCTGTTCCCGGAACAGAAATGAGCATGACAGGCAATGTTGGTGAAAGATTTATTGATAATCAGCGTATAGATGGCACTCTTTCGCAGATGATAAATGGCGCTATGCAATTTGTTCGCAATAATATAAAGACTAAAACCATTATTGATTCCGATACAGGTAAACGTCGTGACAAGACGGAATATCCTGTTGTTGCTGTTCGTGAACTTATACTCAATGCACTTATACACAGAGATTACAGCATCCATACTGATTCAGCTCCTATAACTATACGCCGTTTTAGTGACCGACTTGAAATAGAGAATCCTGGTGGATTGTACGGCAGAATGACCATCGATCAGCTTGGAAAAATGTCTGCTGATACCCGTAATCCTTTTATCGCCAATGCAATGGAGATAATGAACGAAACCGAAAACAGATACAGCGGTATTCCTACGGTGCTTGCTGCTATGGAAGAATACGGACTGCCTGCTCCTGTATTCAGCAGTGAACGTGGAATATTCAAAGTAGTTCTTTATAATGGCGAAAACAGCAATACAGTAACAGTTACAGATCCTGATGAAAAACTCATCCTTGACTTCTGCAAACAACCAAGAAGCCGTGCAGAGCTTGAACAGCTTTTTGCCGGTAAGATGACAATAGCTTATGTAATGAGCAAATATATTCATCCACTTATTGCAAGCGGTGCTATACGTCTTACCATACCTGATAAGCCTAAGAGCAAAAAACAAATGTATGTTGCGGCTGACAAATAGCAGATAGTTTTAAGTTAATCGGCTTAAAAGCTAAATTAGCGACTAAGATGCTGATTCCCCACAAAACTCTTTATCATTTATAATACAAGAGCTGAATTACTTGTATCTCATAGCACATAATAATATTCAGGAGAAATTACGCCTAATCACTTGACTTTTCTCCTAAAATAGATTATAATTAGGAGAAAGGAGTGTAAATTTATGAGAAACTTCGATTATAGTGAACTTGCAAAAAGTTTATGGAACAGCGAAATCATAGGTCTTGTAGCCCAGATTCACGAGTATAAGGGCAGACAGGAGCTTTACCTGAAACAAAAACCTGCAGAGCTTGACCGCCTTATTGAGATTGCAAAGGTACAAAGTACAGAAGCTTCAAATGAGATCGAAGGTATCCGCACTACTAATACTCGTCTGTTACAGCTTGTCAAGGACAAAACTACTCCTCGTAACCGTGATGAAGAAGAGATCATGGGATACCGTGATGTGCTGAATACTATTCACGAGAGCTTCGAGTATATACCTATAACATCGAATTATATTCTCCAGCTCCACCGTGATCTGTATAAGTATTCTCATAAAAGCATTGGCGGTACATTCAAGAATTCTCAAAATTATATAAGTGCGACAGATGCGAATGGACGTGAATTCGTATTGTTTACTCCTTTGCCGCCCTATGAAACGTCAGCCGCTATCGAAGCGATATGTGACAGTTATAATCGTATTATTGCAGCACAGGATGTCGATGCACTTCTTTTGATACCTGTATTCATTCACGATTTTCTTTGCATTCATCCCTTCAACGATGGTAACGGCAGAATGAGCCGCTTACTCACAACTCTATTGCTATACCGTTCAGGCTATGTAATCGGCAGATATATCTCCCTTGAAAGCAAGATAGCCAAGAACAAGAACCTGTACTCTGACGCCTTAGAAAAGTGTCAGAAAGGCTGGAACGAAAACGAAGAAGATCCTGCTCCATTCATAAAGTACTTACTACAGACTATTCTTGCTGCATACCGTGATTTTGAGGAGCGTGTGGCATTAGTAGATGAAAAGCTGCCTGCAATCGAAATGGTTCGGCGTGCTGTTTATAATAAGATCGGTAAGTTTACCAAGAGCGAAGTTATGGAGCTTTGTCCTACTCTCAGCAAAGCTTCAGTAGAGAACTCTATCAAGCAACTCGTTGAACAGGGACTTCTTTTAAAGCACGGCAGCGGTAGAAGTACGTTCTATACCAGGAGCGATATATAAATGGAGGTGAAATAATGTTTGTTTCAGAATATTTTCGATTAAATGAAGCTCAGCTATCTAAGATGAAATCATTAGATGTTTTTGATGCATTACTTGATGTTGATAGCAATTTTTTATTAATATCATTCGTTTGAAGGATGCTACAATTCCGGAATTCAAAGAAGCGTATCAGGCTATTAATAAGTTTTTCAGTGATATAGCGACTTTACTTTCAGAATTATTCTTAAAAAGTATTAAGAAAACGGGTTTGCTTGGGTGCGTAAGCGATTACCCATCAAGCTTGGAAGCAACACATGCAATCATCAATATTTTCAAGGATTGGGTAGAAAACAATCGCGGATGGGCAGAGATACAGGATGCTCCGACTAAAAAACGCGAAAAGGCCGTACAACGGTTTATGCACCTTGGAGCAAAGTATTATGTTGAGAACAACAACCTTGATTTTTCTTGTGAAGCAGACGAAGGACGTGGACCTGTTGATATAAAACTTAGCAGAGGAACAGATAAGACGATAGCGGAAATAAAGCTATCCTCCAACGGCCAATATCTACATGGTTATCATACTCAGATTTCAGAATACGGTAGTGCTGAAAGAACAGAGAACATGATATATGTGTTCGTTGATGTAGGTAATCCCGTAAAAAGAAAAACGTTAATTAAAGCACATAAAAAAGACCTCGAATCAGGAATAAAATGTCCTGAGCTTATAATAATAGATGCTATGCCCAAAAAGGCTGCAAGCACTTATGATATTGATCTGCCAGATATTAGTTTTGAGGACTCCCCTGAGATAAATTTAGATATTAACTTGGATAATAATCCTTCATTCGATTTTGGAAGTATTTCATTCCAATATGTTAACGAATTGCAAGGTTTCGATGACTTTAAAATAGATGAGTAAGTGATAAATGATTTAGAGCGCATTATAATGTCAATAGCCCGTAGTCTATCGAAACACAGTAAAACTGTTTCACATAAGTGGTATTTCCGCTTTTGAAATATTGCAATAATAACGAATACCCTATTGAAAAAACGAAGCCGATACACAAGCAATTCATGTATCGGCTTTTTGTTATTTTTGTCCATGTTCATATTCTTTGAGCCTTCGATAGAATGTGTTAGCACGAAGATTCATACGTTTTTGAAATTCAACGGCTGTGATTACTTGGGACTTCCACATATCATACAGCTGCCCGAATTTAACCCAGTCGATAGCGATAGGCTGTCTGCCCTTGTATTTTCCTTGTGTCTTGATAATGTGTAGGGCGGTGTACTTCCTGACATTGCCAACCCACGCAGGCTGGAACTGGACTCCAGAAGGTTCACGAGTTTTTGTTGATTCAGCAATGATGAGGACTGAATTCGAAGGCTTGTTCCTTAAGAATGATGCAGAGGATAAGAAGAAAAAGTGCAATAAGAATAAGATGCACAATGTCTTCCTTGATATCTCTTTAGAATTAACGGAACGCAAGTTCGATGATGTTGTGAAAGACTATCACGGCTTACTTCCAGATAGACTTCCGATGAAAATCGGCACAGTAATTTCGGCAATGAGCCGTATTCTTCCTCACTATAAGGAAGAAGGGCTTGTACAAGACAGACTGCTGGTATTTGAAACGGCTGATGACTATACATCCAAGGCTATGATAGCGGTAATGCAAAACAGACATCATAGATCGACAGAAGTCCTTTTTTCCTCAATGCGCATGCCCTATATCGAGGATGAGATAACTCACTATGTTGACTGTGTGGCTATTTTACGTCATTCCTGCACTATATGTTCAACGCATGATCGTGATAAAATCGTAAAATATTTATATGAGCTATTGCATAATGGATATGCTGATGATGAACTCAAAAGGTTAGTACCTGTTTTATTGATTGATAACGCAGGAACTATACCAGAAGAGTTTCAGATTCACCAGCTCTCTGTTGCTGATAGAATCAAGATGAATAACATCGAACAGGTTCAAAGAGTAGTCGGAGAACTTGACTATCACATAGTGAAAAATGCGGAAAGGAATCCGGATGCGGTTAAGCAGCGTTTAAAAGTTGCGGTAGTGACCGCTAAAGAGATAGTTTCCACACTTCCGAGGAGAAGTCAGAGCTGTTCAGCTACAATGTTGCTATCTACAGCGATTCTGCTGAAGGAAGGCGGCGTTCTAACAGATGCTGATGTTCAAGGAGCCCAAGATTGGCTTCGTACTGAAGCTAAGTCGAGAACATCAATGAGCCGTAGTGTTGTTAAAGCAGCTAGTGCGGTGCTCAGTGAAACAATCTGTAGCGGTATGTTGAAAATTGCTAACCAGTTCGGACCACCGTTCTGGAGTTCAGATAGTGCTTTTATTGCAAGCGATGATTCACTGAACATCACAAAAGAGACTTTAGAGGATGAAATCTTACCAAAGATAACAGTTGGAAAGAGTAAGGCTTTACAATACCTGAAGGAAGAAAATGTTCTCTTTACTAATAAAGGAGAAGATCAAAAGACATGGACAGTAGAAACTGAAGACGGGAAAAGAAAGCCAAAACGCTTTTACTCGTTATCAAGGGATATACTAACGCCAGAGGCAAACCGACTAGTTGATGAGGCTTTAGCTTCTGATCTCTTCCACAAGTTTGATAAGCCTATTGAAAATTTCTTCCCATTCATAAGGCATCAGCATCTTGACCTTGTTGCAGGTCAAGTTATCACCGATTACAAGCACGGGA
>JBGVIW010000071.1:0-4180 GCA_045128995.1 Ruminococcus sp. | reverse complement strand
GGATTTGGCTGTACATAATACAGGAGGATATATCTCTCCGGCAGTCTGAGGTCAGTCTCCTCCGAGAGCTTTTCCCATTCAGACCTGTCAAGCAGGAGTGTAGGGTCGATGCACTGGAGAGCAGGCTTTGATGTTTTCTGTGAAATAAACTCCGCAGCGTCCTTTTCACGGACGGAGATCCTGTCGAGGGCAGAAAGTTTATTTTTGAAATAATCCTTAGCGAAGTCTGGATTTCCTGTACTTCCGATGCTTGCAGCGTAGCTTGCACGGATATGCTCTCCCGGAAAATTCAGGTAATACACATCATCAAATCCTCTTGTGATATCAGTATTCCAAACCTGATCGCTTCCGCTGATTATGAGATCATACTCAGCCTTTCCCTGTCGGATATCGCTGATATTAATTGAAGGAGAGAAGCTGATCTTTTTTCTGAGACGTTCAAAATTCTCATGGCGTTTTTTCAGCTCACCGTAGCGGCGAATTCCCTTCAGCCATTTTCTTGCCATGAGCTTAATATTTTTTGAGATCGGGAATATTTTATATGCTTTTTCGATGTTATTATTTCTGTAATCGATGACTTCCGTGTTGCGTTCCAGTTTTTTCAGGTAAGAATACAGGGCATAGCACTGGAGCAGTGCGCCCTGATTATCAGCCCTCTGGAAGGTCACAATTCCTATTTTCATTTATTTTACCTCTGTATATCTATAAAAAATTCTCTGTGACAGGTGCTGTGTTTACTTCATGTTTTTCATCAGCTTATAGACGAAAGGGAAGTGAACAGCGATGAAGATCCTGAGCTTCATTTTTGCATCACAGGATTTTGCGTGTTTTTTCAGATCCTTTTTCAGCGCAGAGATCCTCGGCTTTTTGTCTGGGATAGAATCTGAATCCCTGAGCTTGAGGAGAGTACCTATCTTGTTGGTGATGGAGAAATATTCTGCTGATTTAGCGATGGAGGGGAAGTTTTCCCTGCACTTATCGGCAATAAGGTCAAGAGCCTTCAGTATAGTGAGCCTGCGCTCGCTTATTCCGCCGTGACAGAGGCTTTCCTCGTTTATGATATAATTATAAAGCGGCTTGCCGCAAACAGCGACAAGGCTGCTGTTTCTTGTTATCTGCGTCAGCATCAGAACATCCTCGCAGAAATGAAGCTCCTCATTGAAGCGTGCAGGGGTATTATCCTCGCCGAAGAAAACGCTTCGCTTAAAGAGCTTATTCCACAGAACGCCCATACTTTTATAAGTATAGATATCCTTCATGAGCTGAGTATTTGTAATTGTCTCGGCATCGCCGCACAGCCCCTGAATATCCTTTGTTTCGCCTTTTATGCGGTAGTATGCACACAGTGAGATTCCCGTATCGTGCTTCAGCGCAGCAGAAAGAAGCTCCTCATACATAGTGCTGGCGATATGGTCATCGGAATCGATGAAGCCGATATACTCACCGCTGCACGCTTCAAGACCGAGATTTCTTGCTGAGGATACACCGCCGTTTTCCTTATGGAGCACCATAATGCGGCTGTCCTTTTCAGCATATTCCCTGCATATTTTCAATGAATTATCAGTTGAGCCGTCATCAACGAGGACTATTTCAAGTCTCTCATGAGTCTGGGCAAGGATACTGTCGATGCATCTTCCTATATATTTTTCAGCATTATACACGGGTATGATAATGCTTATAAGATTTTCATTCATTTTTATCTCCTGAAATAACTTGTCTAGTCTTTGATAAGGCTGGAGTAAATATTTTCGAGGTCACGGACATTTTTAGTGATGTTATATTTCTGGATAGCGTCCGAATTTCTTGCATAAACCTCTTCACGGTTATTCTCGCACATCGAGAGGATCCTTCTGCTCCATTCAGCAGCTCCTGCATCGAGTGAAAGAGCCGCAGTGTTTTCAGAAATAATAGCCTCCGGCGGCACTACATCAGATGTAACACACGGCAGTCCGCTGATCTGCGCTTCAAGAAGCACGATGCCCAGTCCCTCATACTTTGAGGGGAACACAAAAACGTCCATAGCGTTATAGACCTCTTCAGTATGCGAAGTCTCGCCATAGAGGACTATGCGCTCTCTGTAGGGATGCTTGTCGATAAGAGCCTTTATCTTATCATAGTCAGGGCCGTTTCCGACGAGGACGAGGTGGATATTCTTGTTTGAAGCGGCACACTGTTCAAATACGTCAAGCAGGAAGGGGTGATTTTTCTGGTTATTGAATCTTCCGATATGACCGATGATAAACTTGTCCTCGAGTCCGAGCTTTCTGCGGGTTTCGGTACGCAGCTCGGGATCAAATCTGAAGCGCTCAACGTTAAAGCCGTTTGGGATCACATCGAATTTACCGTTTTTAAAGAGCCAGTTTCCGGCAAGTGAGCTGCACGCAAAGCCGTGGTTATGGAACATATTGAAAAACGGAAGCAGGAGCTTATGCATTTTCATGTGATCGCAGGTAGAGTTATGAGAATGAGCGATACGCACCTTTACTCTCTTTACGAACGAGATGAACAGCTCTGGAGTGATCATAGCGCTGTTTCCGTGGACGTGAACGATATCATATTTTTTTCGTGAGATCTCCTTGAAGAGAGCGAGGTAGAACTTTGCGCTGCTTTCCTTTCTGGAGGGTAGTATCTTCACGTTTATTCCGAGTCTTTCGCATTCCTCAGCGTTTGGCTGAGCGACGGGTGCGCCGGTAATTATGGTGACATCGAAATTATTTCTGTCGATGTGCCGGCAATAATTCAAAACGACCATGCTGATTCCGTTCATATTGAAATCGTTCATGATCATAGCAATTCTGATTTTTTTCAAAGCGACCTCCTGATCATCTGCCCTTAATGTATCTCTTCAGGGCAGGCGGTATGAGTGACTTTATGAAGCTGGTATGTTTTTTAAATCCGAGGGATTTGCTGTGGCGGTTATCAACAGCAGTCCATCCGCCGGTTTTGTAAAGCTCAAGTATCTCAGCACGCTTCGGACTGCACTCAGAGCCATGTCTGAGGCGTTCGTTTCCTGAAGAAGCCGATTCAAAGTCCGAGGGCTTCAGCTCGACAGCATCGCTGATATTGCGGATATAGCTGCTGCCTTTTGCGGTATTGGCGATGACAACAGAGATACCCTTTGAATCGTCGTGAAGCTTATCACTGAGGTACTGCGGATGAGCCTTTTCGATACCCCAGTAGTCGCCGAGTGTAATATCTGCCGGACGGTTCGAGCAGGCATATCTGCATGAATAGCAATTTTCACGGCATATAAGGCTTGCGGCGAAGTAATACGGGTAGGACGATGCGCTCTCCCAGAGTTTTTTTCTATATCTTTTTCCGTTGGGGGATTCGATCACAGCGCTGCCGTTTTTGCCCCAGCCTATGGACTTATCTCTGAAGGTAAACTTCACGATTTTTCCGTTTTCCTTCTGTTCGAGGAGCTTTATGTAGTCACGCAGCATACGGTTATTCGGAACGCCGTGACAGACGAGATCCACCGTCAGAAGGTTATCATATTCTTTTCCGAGAAAGCCTTTAAGTCCGGCTATCTGGCACGGAGTACCGGAATAGAGGACAGTTTTTCCTTTTCTGAGAAGCTCCTGAGCCTGTCTGAAGGCAGTTCCGGTGGAGCTTTGGGTATATTTTGAACCTCTGAGGAGTCTGAGCTGATCCTTATTCTCGACGGCGATATGTCTGACATTCCAGTCCTCGCCGAAAGCAGCTCCGAACACGATTCCGCCGTTTTCGATGATATGACCGGCTAGTGCAGTAAAAACTCCGCCTGAGGAGGAGTTCATAATTATATCGCTGTTTTTTGCAGCAGCGGCAAAAACTTCCTGAGGAGTATTTGTCTCGGCATGATTCTGAAAAGCGCAGACCTGTTTGCATTTTCCGCACTCGACGCAAAGGGAGCTGTCGATGACTGGAAAGATATAACCGAAGTCATCCTCCTGCATCGAAACAGCGTTCTTCGGACAGGCGTTAAAGCATGCTCCGCAGCCGCAGCAATCTTTTTTATTTTCAAATAATATCATATTGATCTCCCGAAGTTTATTTCTTATAATTTCTGATCTCGCTGATTATCATGTCGATGTATTTATCGGTATTTTTTCTCTCCCGTGCAAGAACAGCATCGGTTTCTGAGAAATCTATCTTCCTGTCGGTAAGAGCGGTATCGGGCATCGTATCGCATCCTCGC
>JBGVIW010000070.1:0-10590 GCA_045128995.1 Ruminococcus sp. | reverse complement strand
CAGGTCGATGCGCCAGCATAAAGCAGGCAGGCGAGCGCACGCAAGCGCAATGCCTGACGGACGGTTTTCTTCTGATGCCCTAAGCCGTACTTTGCAGCTTTTTTAGGGACAAACTGCGTTTGCCCCTAGATTGTTTTTGTGAAAGAGACGCTCTCTCTTTCAGAGCGTCTCCTCTTCAAAAACAGTCCACTGGACTGTTTTTTAATTCACCTCTTGCAGAGCGCCCTACGGCTGGGGATTTCGCTGTCTTCGGACAGCGACGAGGGCGCTGCCCCTCGACCCTGCAAGCCTTTTGAAAAAGGCTTGAGCGAAAACTTCATGATTTATTTCTGTGAGCATTTTCACCTCACCCTGAACGGCGGAACTGGTATGCCATTTTTACCGAAGAGGGTTACCTCTGAATAATTCGTCCATCTGAACCTAGCCGAAACGGGAACGTCAACCTCCGCAGAGCTGATCTCAATGCACTCTCCGCAGATCTCCGCCTGTGCCTCATAAAACTCACCATCCGCTCCGGCAAGCTCAAATCCGGTCAGCTCACCTCTTGCCTCAAATCCGTAACAGTTGTCAAAGCGGAGCTTCATGCGCCTGCCGCAAACCTCGAAATCACGGTATATCGGCGGAAAAGCCTTCATGCGGTCGCTGTCGCCGTAGACATGGTACATCGCCTGTAGATAGAGACGATGCGCAACGGCAGTCTTGTCGGTCGGGTGAATGTTATTGAACTCGCCGCAATCCAGTGCCACGGCGATTCCGGTATTTTTCACAGTGTGGAACACCTTCATCTGCTTTTCACGCAAAATCGCCCAGTTTCCGGTATCGGGATCGGACTCGAATCTGAACATCGGCAGCTGTACCAGCATAAACGGCAGCGTATCGTCCATCCATTCCCTGCGCCAGCAGGCGATAAGTGTACTCAGCAGGCGGTCATAAGTCTCTGGGCGGTGGTCATCCGACTCGCCCTGATAGTACAGAAATCCTGCGATCGTGTACGGACAGACACGGCTTATCATCGTCTCATAAAGTCCGCACGGGCGCATTGGATTCTTGCAGCCCATCGGTCCGGGATAGCGGTTTTCGCCGCAGATCTCGAGGACTTTTTCCCATTTTATCGCCGGATCCTCGGCATAGCATTTCTGCATCCGCTCTTCCCATGCGGCATGGTAGGCGGTGTATTCGTCGTATTCAGCGATCATCTGCTCAGGAGTTTTTCCCTCGCAGGCATTGTCGTAATCGTCGATATACGGGCGAAGGAGCGCATCGTTTTCGAGGCAGTCTCGGCTCATCCATGCCGAAGCCGAGGTTCCGCCCCAGTTGCAGCCGATCACGCCAACGGTAACTCCAAGGCGGCGGCTAAGCTCACGGGCGAAGTAGTAGCCGACTGCTGACCAGCAGGCAGAATCCGCCTCGGAGGGCATTTTCCACGAGCTTTTTTCCTCCTGTTCAAGGAGGTGAGCGTCGTTCATCTCGCATTTTGGCGTATAATAGAACCGGACGTTCTCATCAGCGCACGCCTGAAGAGCCTTTGCGCCGTGCATTTCATTGCGAAGCTCGAACTCCATGTTAGACTGTCCGCCGGCAAGCCAGACCTCGCCGACGGCAGCATTTCTGAAGATGATCCTTTCGTCCTGAGAAGCGATGATAACGGTACAGGCGGAGCATTCCCTCATCGGCGGAAGAACGGCAGTCCATTTTCCGTCCTTTACAACAGCCCGAACACAGACCTCAAGCTCAGGAACAGTGACCTCAGCGAAGGCAATATTCTCGCTGCAAACGCCGAAAATACGTACATTCTTGTTCCTCTGCAAAACCATATTATCGCTGAAAACAGCAGCAGCCTTAATCATAAAAATGCACCTCTAGAAATTCATGACGCCGTTTTCCCTGAGGTTCATCATGAGGAGGAATCTAGCCTCATCACGGCACTCGGGCTTGACCATGTAATAAAGATAGGTTTCCATGAGAGTGATCATCGTGGATGTTCTGCCCTCGATCTTGAAGTGCTGGAAGCCCATCGGGACGTACTTTTCCCAGATATCGTCGGGAGTGATGTGAGTAGCATGCTTGCGGATATCGAAGTGAGTGAGATCCATCGTCGGGCAGGAAAGGATATGCCTGTACTCCGGAAGAACAGCCGCCTCGGCATCAAAGGGAACATTGGGATGCTTTTTGAGGTGTTCGCAGTAAGCGATCTGCTGGAGACCGATGGAGCGGTAGTGATCGACTCTGTTTTTGCACTTCGGCATACAGCACGCATTGACGAGGATCTCGCATCGGGACTTATCCTCGACCTGTTCGAGGAGGTCGAATTTATTATTGAGGTCGTAGTCCATAACGACGAGGTTATAGTCCTTTTTCAGCTCAGCGTTGAGAGCCTCGACGCTGTCAAGGCGTTTGCAGGTAGAGCTGGTGATCTTGTATTTAGGGTAATTGCGGCGGATGTAGTCCTCGAGGATAGGAGAAACAACGATAACCTCATTCAGACCGTTGTTAGCCATAGCGAGAACCATATTGCAGAAGTCATCGCTGAGGTGTTTTTTCTCGAGCATTGGGTTAGTGAAGGTAAAGCGGAGAGGGATACCCTTTCCGTTGATGGTATTGAGGACTGTGGAGATAAATCCCTTATCGCAGGTACCGCCCTGAGTTCTGCCGCCGTTCCACATAGAAGGCGGAAATACACCGAAGAGCGAGGCTATCTCGACGCCCTCACGGAGAAAATGGGGACATTTCTCCATCATAGTGAGGAAAACGAGGTTAAATTTGAACTGAGTTGAGAAATTTGGGAGATGGAATTTTACTTTCATGGGGATCCTCCTTTATAGAATGTTAGCGGACAAAACAAAATAAAGCGCCGCAGGCAGAGCATAAAGTCTTTGATGCAAACTTTCCTCAGAAAGTTTGCCGCAGAGCACGAGACGAGGAGTCTCGTAAGCATTGCGAAGGCAATGCTTGCGCCAGCAGAAAACAGTCAACCGCACGCCAGTGCCGGATTGACGGACAAATTTCTTTTACTAAGACGACCGAGTGTAAAGAACAAAAATACGCACTAAATCCAGCAAATGCAAATCATCCGTCAGACATTGCGCTTGCGGGCGCTTGTCTGACTGGTTTATGCTGGCGCATCGACCTGCGGTCGATAGGGGCTTCTCGCCCCTGTAACCCTCGACCACTTTTCTGAGAGAAAAGCGGCGCCAAAGACTTTTGCCCTATTTATTGAAATTTATTTGAAGACCATTGCGCCCGTGCTCTCCAGACTCTGAAGCAGTCTGAATCTAGCCTCATCACGGCACTCAGGCTTTGCCATGTAATACATATACGTCTCAAGTACATTAAGCGTGCTGGCAGTTCTGCCCTCGATCTTAAACTGACTAAAGCCCATCGGCACGTACTTTTCCCAGATATCGTCCGGCGAAATATGAGTACTCAGCTCACGGATCTCGAAAATTCCACGCTTTGAAAACGGGCAGTCCCTATACCGCTCAGGATCGTATTTCTGCGGATCAAAGGGCACTGTCGGATACTTTTTGATATGGTTGCAGTAGGCGATCTGCTGCTCACCGATCGAGCGGTAATGAGCGGAACGGCGTTTGCAATTCGGCTCACAGCACGCATTCACAAGCAGCTCGCATTTGTCCTTATGCGGCACTTTTTCGAGGATATCGAACTTATTATTGAGGTCATAATCGACAACAACGATGTGATAATCACGCTCAAGCTCCTCAGAGAGCGCCTCAAGGCTGTCGAGACGCTTGCAGGTCGAGCTGGTTAGTTTATACTTAGGGTAATTTTTTCGGATATAATCCTCGAGGATCGGAGAAACAACAATAGCCTCGTTCAGACCATTATTTGCAATATTCATTACCATGTTGCAAAAGTCATCGTTGAGGTGTTTTTTCTCGATTGCAGGGTTAGTAAAAGTGAATCTGACAGGGATACCACGGTCATTAAAAGCCTTAACAACCGACCGTACGAAGGTTCTTTCGCAGGTTCCGCCCTGGGTTCTGCCGCCGTTCCAGATCGAAGGCGGAAAGACGCCATAGACCGATGCGATCTCGACACCCTCTCTGAAATACTGGGGGCAATTCTTAAGCATCTCAGCAAAAACGATGTTCAATTTGAACTGTTTTGCGAAGTCCGGAAGATGAAAACGTACTCTCATATTTACTCCTTTTATACTCTCTGTATAGTTGTATATTTAACTAAATTATATACTCACTGTATATTTCACGCCAGAGGATGAGCATCCCCACGAGAAAAATCCGGCTGAAAACCAGCAGAAATTATCTCCTCAGCTAGCATTTTGCAACCCTCCGCAGCCTCGCTGCCAGAGCTGATTTTCCCATCATATAGGGAATATTTCGCCCTCACGCCCACCGGCGAGAGGTTTGGCATCACGACGTTGCAGCCTGCCTTCAGCCCGAGCGACCTGCCCAGCGGATGAATTGTCCCGAGCGCCGTTGTCGCCGGGATCAGCGCATACGGCAGCATCAGCCGCACGATCGCCAGCAAGCGCAGCGTCAGGCTGAGTTTTCCGCTATTCTGCGAGGAAAACTGAGTATCCCGATGCGGTACGAACGGCCCGATTCCGACCATCTGTGGGCAAAGCTCCTTCAAA
This sequence comes from Ruminococcus sp., assembly GCA_045128995.1. GTDB lineage: Bacteria > Bacillota > Clostridia > Oscillospirales > Ruminococcaceae > Ruminococcus. Next base: position 5,975 of record JBGVIW010000070.1, on the reverse strand, counting down.
AATCTGAGGTCGTCGATCAGGTGCCAAGTCGACTGAAACGGCGCACCGACCATGAAGCCTGCACCGATCTGGAAACCGAGTTTTTTCAAGGTATACAGACAATTTCGGCGATTTTCCAGCGACATTTCCGTCGGATGCAGCTGTCGGTAAAGTTCTTCCGACGCAGCTTCATGTCGCAACAAATATCTGTCAGCACCAGCATTACGCAATGCACAATAACTTTCCTCTGAACGCTCTCCAAGCGAAAGTGTCACAGCGCAATCCGGAAAGCGAGATTTCACCTCTGAAATCAGCGGGCACAGCACCTCGTCGGTGAACCAAGCATCCTCACCACCTTGCAGGACGAACGTGCGAAAACCCAGTTTATAGCCATTTTCGCAGCATTGCAGTATCGCATCCGGCGTCAGCCGATACCTCTCCGCCGCAGAATTTCCACGTCGGATGCCGCAGTAATAGCAATTATTTTTACAGTAACTCGTAATTTCAATTAACCCACGGAGGTAAACATTTTTACCATAAACCTCCCGACGAGCCTCATCCGCCTGCCTCATAAGCTCAGCTAGAAGATTTTCGTCCTCTGATTCAATCAAAAAACGCAGATTTTCATCAGAAAGTTCGCCAAGCGCCCGCAACTCGTCAACTAATTTAACCACAATCAGCCGCCAAGACGTATCATTTCGTCAATGCATTTTCTAGCATTAACAATAAGTTCATCACTCATTAATATTTCAAACGCTTCTCCGTTTTCGATTCCCTTGAGCGTATTGTAAACATCCGGCAGCGTTGTCAGCTTCATGTTCTGGCAGATGATCTTCTTTGAGAGCGGATAGAATTTCTTCTCGGGGCATTCGTACTGGAGGTGTTCGGCGATCGACAGCTCTGTTCCGATGATAAACTCTGATTTTTCGGACTTTATTGCGTAGTCCATGATACCCGATGTCGAGCCTACATAATCAGCCTGTGCGACTACCGCAGGAACACACTCGGGATGCACGAGAAGCAGGGCATCCGGATGAGCTTCTTTCGCCTTTGCTACGTCGTTTTCAGTCACTGACGCATGAACCGGACATCCACCCTGAAGGAGCTTGATATCCTTATCAGGACAGTTGCGGCGGACATAATCTCCGAGGTTGCAGTCGGGGATAAATAGGATTTTATTGCTCTCGAGTGCCTTAACGATCTTCAGCGCACTTGAGGACGTCACGCACACGTCGCAGACCGTCTTAAGCGAAGCAGTTGTATTGATGTACGCAACAATTGTGCGGTCAGGCTCTTGTGCTTTGAGCTGACTGATCATATCCGCATCCATCTGCTCCGCCATCGGGCAGCCAGCAAGCCCATTCGCCAGAAAAACACGCTTCTGGGGCGAGAGCATCTTCGCAGTTTCCGCCATAAAATGGACGCCGCAGAACAGGATATTATCGGCGTCAACGCCCATCGCATCAACGCTCAGCTTGTAACTATCGCCCGTAAAATCGGCGATTTCCACGATTTCTCTCGCCACGTAGCTGTGCGCAAGGATCGCCGTGTTCGTCTCTTTTTTCAGGCGGAGGATCTCAGCCTGAAGCTCATTCATTTTCATTTTTAACTAAACCTCCGCTATAACTTCGACCTCGGCAAGAACGTTCTTCGGCAGCGTCTTTACTGCCACGCAGCTTCTCGCCGGAAGGGAAATAAAATACTTAGAGTATATTTCGTTGAACGCCGCAAAATCGTTCATGTCAGCCAGAAAACAGGTCGTCTTAACAGCCTTCTCGAAAGACGATCCAGCCGCCTTGAGAACCTCGCCGAGGTTCTTCATGATCTGCTCAGTTTGCGCCTGTATATCATTGGTTTCGACGGTATTTGTCTCGGGATTTATAGCGATCTGACCCGAGGTGTAGACCATTCCGCCGGAGACGATTGCCTGTGAATACGGACCGACCGCAGCCGGAGCCTTGTCTGTATGGATCTTAATCATGATTATACCCCCTGTATAATTTTAGTTGTTATTCAGCACTTTAAAGCCATTGTCGCTGAGCGCCTTTTTGATCTGTTCGATGTGCTCAAAATTCCTTGTTTCGAGCACAAGTCTGAGGTAGCAGCCATTGACAGCGGAGCCTTCGTTTGCCCTTTCGTGGTGGACAGAGGTCACGTTTCCGCCCAGTTCTGCGATGATTCTCGACACGTCGAGGAGCTGTCCGGGCTTGTCGATAAGTTCGATTATCATCGAGTAGGAGCGTCCCGACATAAGAAGTCCTCTCTTTATCACTCTCGATAATATTGTCACGTCAATATTACCGCCCGAGAGCAGACAAACCACTTTTTTGCCCTTGATCGGCACTTTATTGAACATTGCTGCTGCCGCCGCAACAGCACCTGCGCCCTCTGTAACGAGCTTCTGCTGCTCCATGAGGGCAAGAATTGCCGCTGATATCTCGTCGTCGGTGACGGTCACGATCTCGTCGACGTACTCCGAACAGTAGCGGAAGGTATTCTCTCCCGGCTCCTTAACAGCGATGCCGTCGGCGATCGTTGAGACGCTCTCGAGGCGCTCGATCTCGCCGTCGTGGACGGAATTGAACATACTCGGCGCACCAGAAGCCTGCACGCCGTAGACCTTGATCCTCGGGTTGAGGTTCTTCAGCGCAAACGCCACGCCTGAGATAAGTCCGCCGCCGCCGATCGGGACGATAACAGCGTCCATGTCAGGAATCTGCTCGATAAGCTCGATGCCGATCGTACCCTGTCCGGCGATGACATTCTCGTCGTCGAAGGGGTGGATGAAGGTATATCCGAACTCATCCCGCTGACGGAGAGCCTCTGCATAGGCATCGTCATACACGCCCTTCACAAGACATACCTCTGCGCCATATCTTTTGGTAGCCTCGACTTTGGAGATAGGCGCTCCGTCAGGGAGACAAATTATTGATTTTATGCCATTTTTAGCTGCCGCAAGAGCAACGCCCTGCGCATGATTACCAGCAGAACAAGCGATAACACCTCTGGATTTCTCCTCATCGGTGAGTTGGGACATACGGTAATAAGCGCCACGCACCTTAAAAGAGCCAGTAATCTGGAGGTTTTCTGTTTTGAGGAATATCTGAGCCTCGGGATTAATGTTTGGTGCATGGATAATATCCGTCTGTCTAATGACAGGCTTTAGAACATATTTTGCATGATAGATTTTATCGAGAGTAAGCATAACAAACCTCCAAGTATATTAAAATTCCTATAGTGCCGCAGGCAAGCATAAAGTTTTCGCTCAAGTCTTTTTCAAAAGGCTTGCGGAATCCAAAGGCAGGCTCAACGAGCCCGTCCCCTTTGTCAGCTTCGTGACATCTCCCTACACTGTAGGGAGTCACCGCAAGGGGTGAATTCTAAAACAGTCCAGTGGACTGTTTTGGGAGAGGGGACGCTCTGCAAGAGAGATCGCCCCCTGAACAGGGCGACGTTATAGTTTCAAACCCAGCAATAGAAAACCGTCCGTCAGGCATTGCGCTTGCCTGACTGCTTTGAGCTGGCGCAAGCATTGCTTTGGCAATGCTTACGAGACTTCTCGCCTCGTGCTCCCGACCGCTTTTCTGAATAAAAGCGGCGCAAAAAACTTTATGCTTTTGCTGGGGTACGCTATTTTTCGTTTACAAGCTGATTCACAAACTGCTTCGCAGTTCTCGCTGAGCGTCCGCTTCCTCTGAGCGCAAAAGCCTCCGCCTTGATCGAAAGCTCGTCCTCTGCCATTTCTATTCCCTTTTCTCTTGCAAGCTCAGTAACTATCCTGATGTACGACTTCTTGTCCGGCTTCGAGAAGCTCACCGTCAGACCGAATCTCGCCGAAAGCGAGATCAGCTCCTGTATCGTATCGTTGCGGTGGATATCGTCTCCCTCTCGGTCAGAGAAAGTTTCCTTTACGAGGTGACGGCGGTTGCTTGTGGCGTAGATGGCGATATTATCCGCCCTCGCCGATACAGACCCCTCCAGCGTCGCCTTCAGCGCACCGAAGCAGTCCTCGCCTGCCGCAAACGACAGGTCATCGATGAAAAGAATGAACTTCAGCGGATTTTTCGTGATGCTGTCGATGATGTGGGGAATATCCCTGAGCTGCTCTTTTGTGACCTCAATAAGGCGCAGTCCACGGGGCGCAAGCTCATTTGCGATAGCCTTCACCGTCGAGGATTTTCCCGTTCCGGCATCGCCATAAAGCAGAACATTCTGCGCAGGCTTTCCATCGAGGAGCGCAAGGGTATTATTCATCACCGCACTGCGCTCACGCTCGTAGCCATAAAGCTCAGAGAGCCGCTGAGTATCGGGATGCTTCACCGGCGTGACCTTACCGTCGCGGACGATGAACATGAAATATTTCGAGTACATTCCGTAGCCGAATTTATCGATATTTTCAACACGGCTGCGGTACTCGCCGAGAAAATCGATCTCCGAGTTTTCCCACTCCGGAAGCCAGCCGTCATAGCCGATCTCCGCCTTCAGCTCAGCGGAGGTGACACGAGAAAGCTCCTGCAAGATCCTCAGCTCATTTTCAACGCTCTTCTCCACGACTGGCGAGACATCCTTACCCTGAGATTTTGCGAGGATATAGAAATTCTCGTCCTCGAGAACGGATTTGAGGATATACTTGCTGAGGCATATATTTTTTTGGTAAAGCTTCGAGACGAAGCCGGAGTAGTGATACACCAATCCCGAAGTATCCTCCGCCGGTATCCCGAGCAGCTGCCAGAGGCTTTTTATCACGTCATCCTCCAGCAGATTTCTGAAAACTGCGAGCGAGCCGGCTGCGCAGCTGAGCTGTTTAAAGTTGTTATTCATTCCAATCACTTCTTCTAATTTTATCGCCTTACCTTCGGCGGTGACTAACCTGTGGACTTTCATCGGGCGCCCGATGATTCCTTATGCCGCATTCCGGGCGGATGATATCTGCCCCCACAGGGAATGCGCTATTTTTTCCAAACATCCGTCCGTAGGGACAGCCCCTGCGGCTGTCCGCAACCCCGAATCCTTATTAATAGGCGGGCTGTCGGGGACGCCAGCCCCTACAGGGAATGCCCTGATCTTTTCCAAACATCCGCCCCTACGATTCAGATCAATCGCCGAAGGCGATACCATCAATTCCGAATTCCGAATTCCGAATTCCGCATTTATCCGATCGCCCCAAGCACCTTTTCAGTCATCTCAGTGCATGAAAGCGGAGTTCCCTCTGCACCGCCGAGAAGATCAGCCGTTCTCCAGCCGTCAGCAAGAACCTTATCCACTGCCTTTTCGATGCAGTCAGCCTCGTCAGCGAGTCCGAACGAATAGCGGAGCATCATTGCCGCAGAGAGGATGGTTGCGATCGGGTTAGCCTTATTCTGACCAGCGATATCGGGCGCACTGCCATGGATCGGCTCGTACATTCCACGAGTGGAAGCTCCCAGCGAAGCTGAAGCGAGCATACCGATCGAGCCAGTGATCTGAGAAGCCTCGTCGGAGAGGATATCGCCGAACATATTTGAAGTTACGATAACATCGAACTGTCCCGGATTCTTAACAAGCTGCATTGCCGCATTATCAACGAGCATATCGGAATACTCAACCTCAGGGTACTCCTCAGCCATTTTGTGCATGATCTCTCGCCAGAGGCGTGAAGTCTCGAGGACGTTAGCCTTGTCGATGCTGACGAGCTTCTTATTGCGCTTCATCGCCGTATCGAAAGCGACCTTGCCGATGCGCTCGATCTCCATGCGGCTGTAAGCCTCGGTATCATAAGCCTCCTCGCCGTACTTTCCGTCACGATAGCCACGCTCTCCGAAGTAGATTCCGCCTGTAAGCTCACGCACGATCATGAGGTCGAAGCCCTTTGAAACGATATCTGCACGGAGCGGAGATGCGTCCTTGAGTGCAGGATAGAGCTTCGCCGGACGGAGGTTAGTGAAAAGTCCGAGAGCGGAGCGGATTCCAAGGAGAGCCTTTTCTGGGCGCATATTTCCGGGAAGAGAATCCCACTT
>JBGVIW010000069.1:0-18037 GCA_045128995.1 Ruminococcus sp. | reverse complement strand
TCCTGAGGCTGTCGGAAAATATGTATTCAACGCTGAGGCAATCGATAATGCCGGAAATATCTCAACTACAGCAAGAACTGTAAACTGTGTTGCTGATACATCAAGACCCGGACTGAAGATCACTCTCAGCAACCCTGAGGTTATCGCCGGCGAACAGATCATCGCAACTGTTACTGCTACTGATAACGTTGCTGTTACAGAGCTTCACTTCTTCGTGGACGGTGTTGAGCAGCAGCTCGGCGAGGACGGAACCTTTGTATACACCTCAGATGAAACAGGTGTTTTCGAGGACGGCATCAAGCAGGTCGTATTCACTGCATCTGCTATGGACGCTGTTGAAAACACAGCTAATGCTTCCGCAACACTCAAGGTTCTCTCTCAGGACGAAACTAAGCCTGTTATCACTATCTCACTCCCTGAACAGTTTGAGTATAACGCATCCAACGCTTACATGAGCGTTACTGCAAAGGATAATATCGCTGTAACTGAGCTTAAGGTGACAGTGGACGGCACTCCTGTTGAGCTTGACGAGAACGGAAGATATTACTTCGATACAACAAAGCTCGGCGAATACAAGGTTCATGTAACTGCTTCTGATTCCTCAGGCAATATTGCTGAGGCTGACGACAGCGTAAACATCGTCGACATCAGAAAGCCAACTGTTTCGATCTCAAAGGATAAAAGCTCATATTCAATGGGCGACAATGCTGTGATCACAGTAACAGCTGAGGATAACTACGCTGTAGCGTCCGTTTCAGCAACACTTAACGGCGTTCCTGTTGAGGCTGAGGGAAATCCCTTTACATTCACTATCGAAAACCTCCAGGCTGGTACCTATGAGATCTATGCAAGCGCAGCTGATGAATTCGGTCAGATCGGCGAAAGATCGATCACTATCACTGTAAAGGATACTGAAGCTCCGGTAGTTGAGCTTTCATCCGACAAGGAAAAATATGCCACAGGCGAAACTCCGGTTATCACCTGCACTGCTACTGATAACGTCGGCGTAACTGAGGTTTCAGCATTCCTCGACGGCGAGGCTGTAGGATACGACGCAGAAGCCGGATTACTCATCCTCCCTGAGAATATCGCTGCCGGCGACCATATTATCACTGTATCAGCAAAGGACGCTGCCGGAAATACATCCGACGAAGCATCATGCATGATCTTCATCTCCGCTTCCTCTGACACTGTGAACCCCGAGATCAACAGTGTAACTCACGATCCGGCTGTACTTCGTGCCGGAAACGAGGCTGAGATCACTGTTGACGCATCCGATGACAGCGGAGAGGTAGACGTTACAGTTTCGATCGACGGAACAGAGCTTGAATACGACGCTATAAATGCCGTATGGAAGTTCACTCCTGAGGCTGCCGGCGAGGTCACTCTCACTATAAGAGCAGAGGATCCTTCCGGAAACTACACAATATCTGAAGCTGTACTCACGATCTACCGCAACATCGACGGTCACCGACTCAAGGTCGAGGCTCCGGATGTTGTAAAGGCTGGAGAGACATTTAAGATAACTCTTTCCTCAACAGATACCGCTGCATTCGAGGAGTATGAGCTTTCTGCTCTCGGACAGAATCTTACCTCAATGCTCGTTCAGAACAGCGACGGTTCATATTCAGCATCACTCTCACTCATCTCAGCAGGCGAGGTTCAGTTCACTGCTGTCGGACGTGACTTTGATTTTGAGGATACTGTTGAATTCGTTGTCACAGTCGGAGCTGACTATAAGGATGAGATAAAGTCTGAGGAAATGCAGGCTGCGCTTGCTCAGACATCAGAAACTCAGCTCAATGACGAGCTTAAGGCTCTTGCAGCTTCATTCGATACACCGGCTGAGGCTTATGAATACGTTTACAACAACATTGCATTTGAATCCTATACTAACTCCAGAAGAGGCGCTGTGGGAGCTTATGAGCTTAAACGAGGCAACGACTTCGATCAGGCAAGTCTCCTTATCGGTCTCCTCAGAGAGATGGGATATCCCGCAAAATACGGCTATGCGCCGGCACTTATAACTCCTGAGCAGACTCTCGAGCTTATGGCTATGGAGGACTTCGACTCGGCATCAGGAATGCTTGCAAGCTCCGGAAAGAAGGCTGGACTCATCACAGACTCCGGCACCGGCGAACAGTACGTCAAGATGGAAGAGACATTCGTTATGGTCTACGTTCCGGGAAGCGCTCTCGGTGAGACTGACGAGGCAAAGAAAAATCTCGGCGTATGGGCAAGACTCGATACCTCGATCAAGAAATCCGTACTTACTGAAGTTCCGCTCAGTCCTGACGCTTCGGACATCGAGTCTGAGGCTCAGCAGGTATTCGATTCCTACAGCGCAACTGAGATCGGCAGCTTCTCAAAGCTGATGGACGGAGCTTATGAAAGAACCGAAAAGGCTTATATCCGTGATATCGTTCAGCGTGAATTTGAATATCTCCCGTCAGCACTCCAGTATCCGCTCTATTCAGCTGACGAGATCCAGACATTCAACGAGATCCCTGTTTCTATGGCTGATACCGTTCAGTTTGTCGTAAACAACGGAGTTTCAGGTACAAATCTCGGAACCTACAAGATCAGTGATATCTACGGCAAGCGTGTAACGCTCCACTATGAGGGCAACACAGGCGGCGGTACTATCTTCGATATGAACAAGAACTCTATCTATAAGAACTCCTTCCTGCCGGTACTCTCGGTTGACGGAGTTGCTGTTGACAGGTACTCCTACTCTGATTACGAGGATTCGCTCAGCGACTATCTCATTGACCCTGAGGATGAGTATTACTTCCTCCGCAACCAGTCATGGAAGCTCGGCGAAAAGCATACGCTCCTCACACGAATCACCACCAACGGCAAGTATGAGGATATCACCGATGAGCTTATTATCGGAAACACCTACTCATTCGTATTCGATACAGGCGGAATCACTGATTCGCAGTACCACGACGCTGTCGAGACAGCAGCTGCTGCAAATGGACTTGATATCTCAAATCCTGATAAGCCTGTGATCGACAAGACAAGCGAAAGCTATCCTACTGATACTACCTTCTATGACGAGGATAAGATCGGTTCGTTCCTCGACCTCGCCGGAAAGCTTTACTTCCTTATGTGCGACGGCTACGGAACAGTTACAGCAAACACCTCCAACGTTGAACAGTCAAGCTACACAAAGATGCTCATAACTTCCTATACTACTACCGTTTATGAGGATACGCTTCTTGGCTACGCTACTACAGACATCGCTCCCGGACGCTTCCAGATCGACGTTTCATACAACACTACCTGCTCATTCAGCCGTACAGGCGATAAGGATGCACGCAATAAGTGTATGTTCACAACGGCTTACATGGAGTCATATTTCGAGGGCTGGATCTGGGAGAGACTGCTCTATACACCGGGTGTATCAACCGTAAGCATCCTCGAGCACTCACTCAATGCCGGCGCAGACCTGCTTATGATCGACGCTTCAAATATTGATGAGATGCTTGCAAAGGCAGACGTCACAAGCGAAGAGGAAACCGAGATCCGCACTGAGGCTGCAAACGGAAGAGTTATCTTCCTTCCGGATCAGCGCATTAAGATCAACGACTGGAGCGGTACTGGCTATATCATCGCCGACCTCGAGAACTACGACCACTTCGTATTCAAGATCTCCGGCGGACTTAATGGAGGTTCGGGAACTATCCAGATCGATCTCGAGGACGCAAAGGCACTCTTCGGCGGAAAGACTGAGCAGATCTTCACCTGCACATTCTCAATTTGTCAGTCACTTTATTACTTCATGCTTGAAAAGCATCTTATTTCTGATCTTGCTCCGGCTATGGAAGCTTGTACAGCAGCCTGCCAGTCAGGAAGCTCCGCAGCTATAGCTGCAACAGGAGTAAAGCTTTACAACGAAGTAAGCGGACTTGTTGATATTCTCAATTATCGTGTTCAGCTTCTGGATAACCTTTATGCTTACTGTATGGGTCATGAAGAGCAGGCTACAGTTGATATGATAATGCAGCTTGTTGATATGCTCAGGGATTTATTTGAAATATCAGCTGATGATATCAGGGATGAATTCCTTGGCTCAATAGGTTTGGATGAGGATGATGTTGAACTTTTCAACTTCCTGCGAAGTCTGATGCAGGCTACTGATGAAGAGCTTGATACTAGCTTTGCACCTGATGATTGGTTTGATCTGTTATTAAGTACTCCAGAAATCGAACTTGTCTAAATAACAAAACAAAAACTGCGCAGATACTAAATCTGCGCAGTTTTCTTATACACTATGAAAAAATTGCTTTGCGTAAGAAGATGAGATCGAACACGTCTATTCTGCCGTCCTGACAGAAGTCCGCATTCTGAGACTGCTCATAGGTGATCTCGATTCTGACGATAATGCAGTTCTGGAGGAATACCAGATCGGCAATATTGAAGCTTCCGTCGAGGTTGATATCGCCCTTGTTCTCATTAACAGCCGGAGGCTCTGTAGTGGTTGTAGCAACAGGAACAGTCACGGGAGTGGTGGTAGTAGTGGTAGTAGTGGAAGTAGTTGTTGTTGTAGTCGTAGTGGTAGTGGTTGTAGTCGTCGTAGTTGTAGTAGTTGTAGTAGTGGTTGTAGTGGAGGTCGTCGTAGTCGTCTCCGCCGGCACTGCTGCACCGGACAGCTCATAATTGATCACAATTTCCTCCACGTTCACGGTATTTCCACCGCTCCACCACCACATATTGAACTTGAAAAGTCCGTCTGTATAAATAGTATCCTTGATATCTGATGCGTCAAAGAACAGCTCTGCACTTGTAGTGAAATTACCATTTCCGTCAAACTGCTTGTTTGAGTACTCACCGGTAGCTATCTGAGCGGCATAAACTAGACTTCCGATATCGCTGCCAGCACTGAGCTTAACAGTAAATGCAGTCGGAACAGCACCCTCAGGGATGTAGTCTGCAATAGTTATCGCCGCAAAATTCTCACCTGAGCCATAGCTTATGTGCTTGTTTACAGGCACTGCAACAGAACCTGAGGAAGTACCAGTCGGGAGCTTTACCGTAGTTGTAGTCACCGGCGGCTTAGTAGTTGTGGAAGTGGTAATAGTTGTTGTTGAAGTGGTTGTAGTAGATTCTGAAGTGTAGATAGGGTACCAGTTATATGTAGTAGTGGTAGTTGTAGTAGTGGGTCTGGGAGTGGTTGTAGTTGTAGTGGTGGTAGTGGTGGTAGTTGTCGTAGTTGTAGTTGTAGTTGTCGTTGTAGTAGTGGTAGTTGTAGTAGTCACCTGTGAAGAAGCTGACTTCACGCCTACGATATAAGAATCGAGCGAGCCGGTTTTATACTTTTCATAAAGACCAGCAGCTGCGCCAACGAATGCGGCATTATAATCGCACGCAACCTCATTGCAGACATAATCTGCACGGCTGTCGTTATATGTACCGTTAGCATCAGAAGGACCTCCAACAAGAGCGCCGACGAGAGTATACCTTGAGGGTGACTCATCATTAGCAGAGGAAGTACCTGAAGCAGCTCTGTGGTGAGGCTTGGAGGCTGAATTGTCAGCAAAGCCGACTACGAAGCAGGTATTTTTAGGATTTGAGCCGAGAATGTAATTCATCTGGTTTTTAGCCCATGATGTATAATCGACAGAGGAATTCTTTGAAGCAACGAGTGCAGTAAACTGCATTGAGGTATTAAGACGAGCGCTTCCCCACTTGTCGAGGAAGTAGTAATTATTAGAAGTACACTGTCCGCTGACGTAATTATTGACCGTGTTCCAGTTTCCGGTGATATGAGCATAAACGCAAGCCGCACCCACAGCTACATTATCCCAGCCATGAACCCAGCCTAGGTACTGCTGCTTGTTAGCACAGTCGGATTTATAGGTATTATTTCTTGTTGCGAGATATAGCCATCCTGCCGCCCAAGCCTGATCGTCGGTGCAGCCGGAGGAGTTATAGAATCCCGAAGGGCCGTATGTTGCGACCTGATTATATTTTGTAGAGAATTTATAAAGAGCCTCAGCGTATTTAAGATCCTCTGAGTTTCCGAAGTTGATGTAGTTCACAGCGAGAGCAGCTGCATATTCAGCAGCGATATCGCTTGCACCGTTTGAAGTCCAGTACTGCTGGCGGCTGTTTGTCTGATACTCAGGAGGCCCCCAGTAGTTATGATCCGTATTTCCCTCGCCCTTCTGGTAGAGGAAATTTGTAACGTTACCGCTTGAATCGAGGACAGTTGACTTTTTAAAGAAAGTACAGAAATAATCAGTAATAGTTTTAAGGTGGGCTGTCTGACCGAGTGAATCGAATGTATCGCCGAATTCATAGTAGCTCCAGCCGAGAGTTGAAGCAGTAAAGCCCTGCGGCAGACCGAACATTGCGTGGTCGCCTGCATCATGAAATCCGCCGTCGGCGTCATCAGCCGTATGGCAATCGCTTCGCCATGTAAGCTGAGTAGTTTCGCTCACCTGAGTACCGCACATATTGGCGTCATAAAAGTAGAGCGAATACTGAAGGAGCTTTGCGTAGTTATCACTTGTTGCGGCAGAAGCTGTAACTGCCGGAGAAACTGAAGCTGAAAATGGAGCTGCAAGAGAAGCTGCTGCAACGAGAAGGCTCACCGCTGCGGATTTGAGTTTTTTCAGATTAGATTTAAGCATAAATATGACACCTCTTTCTTTGGAATAGCACGAATTTCTTCTATGATTTTATTATAACTGCTTCCATAAAAAAGAGATTACCAAATTATTACAGCTCGTTAAACTTTCGGTGACTTTTAGATAATTCGTCGCTTTATATCAAAAATTAGTTGAAAACTTATGTATAATTACCACAAAAATTCGCCTGATTATGACTCAAATATGACCGAAATAATTATTACAATTATCTTTACAATCGGTTCAAATAAATATTTTTCCTTTTAAGTTTGCAAGACAGCTTTTATAGTTAATTCAGCAATCATACAACTGATATAATTTTAATTATCCGCAAAAAAATCCACCTTTGCAGCCTCGTGAGCGAATGTGAATTTTATAAATATGCCATAATTCTCCCCACTTAAACCAACGAACACAATCAGTCAAAATATGCACAAAACGATACAAACTCATTGAAGTGCTACTCGATCTGTGGTATAATGATGTCAGAGCGTATCAGTTTGATTTCAAGGAGGAAAACTATGTACACAAACGTCGCATATCTTCACAATTCCCTCAGCGATATGGTCGACCACAGCCGCTCACTGATCGTGACAAGCTGCGGTTACTATCGGGTACACAGCCGTCCGGTCGTTTCTACCGAACGCCCAAACGGGCGCAGGGATTATCAGCTCCTTTATATCGCAAAGGGAAAAGGGTATTTCTATTTTGATGGTCCCGACGGAAAGGAAACGGTCATCACAGAGGGCAACATGATCCTCTTCCGTCCCGAAGAAATTCAGTATTATTACTACCACGCTCCGGACAAAACTGAGGTCTACTGGGTGCATTTTACCGGACGAATGGTCGAAGGCATTCTGGATAACTACGAAATGCCTCATAAAGAGAATGTGTTCTATACAGGCACGTCGCCCGATTATGCGTGGCTGTACCGCCAGATGATACAGGAGCTTCAGCTATGCCGTGAAAACTATGAGGAGCTGCTCACGCTGAATCTGCGCCATATTTTCATCATGATCCACCGCTACCTCAAAGAGGGCAGAAAGTCCGGCAGCGATATCCAGTACGAGATCGAGCGTGCGACGCATTATTTCAATGAAAACTACAGCTCACATATAAATATCGAGGAATATGCCCTTTCACGCCATCTGAGCGTGTGTTGGTTTATCAGGTGCTTCCGCCAGATACTCAAGGTAACTCCTATGCAGTACATCCTCTCCCTGCGCATGGCAAACGCCCAGAATCTCCTTGAAAGCACTGGATATAACATAAGCGAGATCGCCGCTGCGGTGGGATATGATAACCCTCTCTATTTCAGCCGCCTTTTCCGCCGCCATACCGGAATGTCTCCTTCAGAATACAGGAAACTCAAGACATGATAATCTTCTGTATTCTTAATTAAAAAAGCTGCACCAATAGCGGTGACACTCGCATAGGAACTTTATATGTATTTATCGGTGGAAACCTTTCTGAAGAAAGGTTCTCCCCCGAGCCCCCTTCCAAAGACTTTTATACTAATTTCAGCCCCATAGGGTGCATATCAAGAGAAAATAATAAAACTTCTCAATAAAATGGTATGCACCCTATGGGGCTGAAATTAAATACGAAAGTTTTAGGAAAGGAGTTTGAGGAAGAACCCTTTTTCAAAAGGGTTTTCCTCAATAATTCACGTAAAAACTCCTATACGAGTGTCACCGCTATTGGTGCAGCTTAATATTATATTATTCCGTCACGACCTTATGGAAGACCTTTTTACCCTTACGGACGATAGTTTCGCCGGAGAGAGTGATCATAGACTTCGGATCGGAGATTTTTTCGTCGTTTACAGAGATTCCGCCCTGCTGAACGAGTCTGCGAGCCTCTGAAATAGAGGGAGCAAGACCTGTCTTCACGAGGACTGTAAGGATTCCCATTGCGCCGCCGTCAAGCTCAGCCGCCGGAATAACGGTTGTGGGCATATTCTCGTTTGAACCTGAGCCGCCGAATACAGCCTTAGCCGCCTCACGAGCCTTGTCAGCCTCCTCATCGCCATGAACGAGCTTGGTAAGCTCATAAGCGAGAAGCTCCTTAGCCTTGTTGAACTGTGCGCCCTCCATAGTTTTTTCCATCTCTTCGATCTCCTCTACGGGAACAAAAGTGAGCATCTTCAGGCACTTGATTACGTCAGCATCCGACACATTTCTCCAGTACTGGAAAAACTCGTAGGGAGTAGTTTTCTCAGCGTCGAGCCATACTGCGCCCTTTTCAGTCTTACCCATCTTCTTTCCCTCGCTGTTGAGGAGGAGAGTGATAGTCATAGCATAAGCATCCTTGCCGAGCTTGCGTCGGATAAGCTCAGTACCGCCGAGCATATTGCTCCACTGGTCATCACCGCCGAACTGCATATTACAGCCATATCTCTTGAAAAGCTCGAGGAAGTCATAGCTCTGCATGATCATGTAGTTAAACTCGAGGAATGAAAGTCCCCTTTCAAGACGCTGCTTATAGCACTCAGCAGTGAGCATTCTGTTTACGCTGAAGCATGCTCCCACGTCTCGCAGAAGCTCAACATAATTCAGGTCAAGCAGCCAGTCAGCGTTATTTACGATGATAGCCTTGTCCTCAGAAAAGTCGATAAAGCGGCTCATCTGCTTTTTGAAGCAGTCAACGTTATGCTGAATAGTCTCACGAGTCATCATTTTTCTCATGTCAGTTTTTCCGGAAGGATCGCCGATCATAGCTGTTCCGCCTCCGATGAGAACGATCGGCTTATTTCCAGCCATCTGGAGTCTCTTCATCAGGCAGAGCGCCATAAAATGACCTACATGGAGGCTGTCAGCTGTCGGGTCGAAACCGATGTAAAAAGTAGCCTTTCCGGCATTTACAAGCTCCTCGATCTCCTTTTCATCGGTAAGCTGCGCAAGCAGTCCCCTGCGCTTGAGTTCTTCAAATGTTGTCATAGGTTTATTCTCCTTTATATTAAATTTAGATTTATTGCTTACGATAATAAAATGTATTGTCTGAACGGCATAGTCCCGAGATTTTTTCTGAATACCACCTGTAGGGGTGCTCATCGGGCGCCCGTTGTTAATCATAAACCTGCCCCTGACGGCAAGTGACCTCCCCTACTGTAGTTCCGCTGGTAATACGTTGCAACGCTGTGGTTTTCCTGTAGGAATGACCTTACACAATACGTCGTATAAATAATTCCAAACAAAAAACCCCAGACAGCATAAAAAAGCCGTCTGAGGACGAAATTACTCGTGGTACCACCCCAGTTCGCCGGAGAATTCCTCTCCGACCTCAAAAGCTATAACGGGCACACCCGTCCGCACCTACTTCTCGCCTTCAGCACGGCAACTCCCGGAGGTAATTCACCGCCAGCATCTTTTTCCTCGCACCAACCGGAAAATCTCTGAAACCAACGCACGACAGCTACTTCTTCCATTCACAGTTTTTTTAATCATACCACATTTCACCCAGCTTGTCAAGCGCCGTTTCTGTTAATATAATAAAATATTTCCCGACGTATTGACTTCCTCTCCGTTTTGTGTTATAATATTTATCGTTGGAGTGCTGATGTGGCACAGTCGGTAGCGCAACGCCTTGGTAAGGCGTAGGTCGTCGGTTCAAGTCCGATCATCAGCTCCATGCAAAAAACCTCGCAAACGGCTATAATACGTCATTTGCGAGGTTTTTTATTTTTATGATTCATTGTTATTTGTTGCTTAAATTAGGGTAAAAGCAGTTATAAAACATCACCTATGGGTGTCAAATAGGGTGTCAAAAAGCTCTTTGTGTTCCCCCTAAGCATAAAGCAATAGAAAATTTTGTCTAACTTATTCAAAATATGTCGCATTGTGCCATAGCAAAAATCCCCTGAGTATTACACTCAGGGGATAATTTTTACTCAGATTTGATTATAGTATTATAACCAGCCTTTTTAAGCTTGTCAGCCATCTTCTGGGCGTTTTCTGCACTCGAGAATGCGCCGGTCTGGACCCTGTAGAGCTTGCCGGAGGGCTTTGTGGGTGTGACGGTTTTAGGCTTGGCAGCAGCTCCCCTCACGGATGCCACAGCCTTAGCAATAGCCTCGCCGCATCTTTTCTGCTCGGAAGCTGAGTCGAGCTTGCTGAGGTCGCTTGTATCAATAAACGCTGTCTCAATAAGTACCGCTGTGGGCTTAGTTTCACGGATGATAGCAAAATAGTCACGTCCGGAGCTGTTGAGCTTGGTTCGTGCGCCTCTGTCCTTGATTCCGAGGGCAGACGCAATATTTTTAGTGATAGATGCTGCATACTGCTTGCCCTTGCTGTTGCCGGAACTGTGATAGCACTCCGCACCAGTGCCGCCGCCGGCGTTCAGATGAATTTCAGCTGCAAAATCATAGCCGGATGCGTTCACCTTGTCGATTCTGTCCTGAAGATACAGGTCAGCATTATAATTCATCAGGTCAGCCTGTTCAGTGTAGTTTGCGTTGTAATACGCCTGTGCATGTTTGGCGATCTCTCTGGCAATCTTGAATTCCTGAGCTGTGCCGGAGACTGCGCCGGGATCATAACCGCCTGATTTGGATTTTCCGTGTCCTACGATAAAACAGATCTTGTTCATTATTTTTCCTCCTTGCTGGAATTTTTCTGGTACTGCGTGCCGAAATAGAACGCTATAACGGTCGTGAAGATGGTCAGGAACTGTTCCGGAGATACCTTTCCGGATGCTGAGAGCCAGCCAAAAACAGCCGTTAAAACAAGCGTAACAATACTTTTGACGTCGATCAGTTTAGTGAGATTTTTAAGCATGGTGGTCACTCCTTTCGAGATCCTCGATGCGGTGGTTGATAACCTTAAATTTTTCATCGCTCACCTGTACGTGCTCTTCGAGATGATAAGTGCGCTCGATAAGATTATTATATTTTTCCTGCTTTTTTTCAAGCTGCTCTATGCGGTAATTTGTGAGCTTATTCGATACGAGTATGCCGCCCAGCGATCCGCCCAGAGTGCCCAGCAGAGAGACAAGGCTCACTATGATTTCCGTTGACATTATTCCGACACCTCTGTTGCAAGTGATAATATTTTCGCCTCCAGCGCCTCGATGCGCTCCAGGAGGCTTGGTGTGTAAGTCTCATAAGTGCCGTCCTCGATTGCCGCATAGCGCAGCATCGGGTAGAATGTGAGGTTGTCGACGGTCGTGCCCTGATTAATGTTCACACGGATGACTACCTCGCCTGCCGATGCAGTGAAGGTATGTCCGCTGCCAGTATCACGCCCTCCAAGACCGACCCAGCTGGTAGTGTTGAGTCCATAAAGCGAGTACGTCAGCTCATCGCCGCCCTCAGGGCATCCGCTGAGCGTGTATTTTTCTCCGGCTGTGAGCGTAGTCTTGCCGATGTCAAGCGCAGACGTGGCGGTAGCCGTACCGCTGACGGATACGCTGCCGTCAGCGTTAATGGTGAATGTGATGCCGTTTTTTGTGGTGCTGGATGCAATGTTTTTGAGGAGGTTTTTCGCAGTTGTTCCAGTTGTCGTGTGAAGCAAAGCTCCCAGTACACCATTTTCCGAGATCTTCAGCCCCAGATCATAGTGAGCATCCTCATTGCTCAATGCATATTCAGCCAGATCATCGGTATTTCGCTCGACTTCGTTTTTTATTGCCTTAGCCAATGCTGCTGTTGAATTGAGACTTATCGTCTCGGAAGTTTCCGGATCAGTAGACTTCACATCTCCAGCATGCCATGCGTTGCCGTCCCAGTCAAGTGTGCGGGCGTTGGAAGTGCTGGTTTCGTCACCGTTGCCGATGATCTCGGCGTACTTCTTTTCCTCATCGACAATGTTATATTTACCTCCGACATGCTGAGCAGCCGCCGTTGCATGGGTGCACCAGCCTTCAGCGTGAGAATAACTTCCAGACGCCACAGTACCGAATCCTTCAGCATGAGAACTATCTCCGGATGCTTTGGTACTAGTACCTTCTGAATGTGCTCTGTGTCCTGACGCAGTTGTTTTTCGCCCCTCAGCATGGGCATAATATCCGCTTGCAACATTATCTTTATAGTCATTAAAGATCTCCGAACTTTCATTATCCGGATTTTTCAGTCCGGGCTTTGTGATGAGCTGTTCAGTATTTTCTGCCGACTGAGTGTAGGCAACCTCCGCCTTTTCCAGCCTCTCGTCGATCTCCGGACCGGTGAATTCGCTGATATATTCGCTCATAGTGTTCCTCCTTATTCAATTTCAGTTACGCTCAGCAGCTTTCCGTCGCAGGTTTTGAAGCGCTGATGATCCGATGTCAGAAAAGCTGCCGAGGTGCGGTCTGAAGTATTTTTTAACGCTCGTGAAAATAATGCCGTCGGAAGATCCGGAGCATAGCCTGATATCAGAAATATCAAAATGTTCCTGAGTTTCATTATACCCACTCCCTCGCATTATTCAGCACTCTGATGATCTTTGTATCAGCAATAAGAGCCATGCTCCCAACGCTCCAGTGAGCCTCCGGCTCAGGGATATCGTTCTCGGTATCAACGATAATATCCACCCTCTGCATCGTGAGGGTATCGTCGAATCCCATAAACTCGCTGTTGATTATCTTGTACATTTTTTACCTCCTGATTTTATTGCTCCCGAAAAGAGCTCCCATAATAAGGCTGGAAAACGGGGTGATTCAACGGAAAAGCATTGAATAAGGTTCAGAGTTTACAGAATATTTACATTTGATACTAAATTAAAATTTATACAAATTCTAATTCTATTGACAAAGTGCGAAAACTATGATACGATGAATTAGGAAAAAAATAAGAAAAATTAATCCAAGATATACATTATAGATATAAATATCTAATAAATATGCTTTCCGAAGCTGAATCAGTTCCGGAGACTTATTATACAAAGAAAAAATCATTGCCAGACAGGAGGTGTACGTTCAGCAGTGCCCGAGCACTGAAATATTTCCGGCTGCTGCGCCGGATATCGTTGCAATAATATAAGAAAGATTATTAATGGGGGGTAAACTTATGACATCAAGTAAACGATACAACCGCCTTTCGGCGGCGTGTATCGCTGCTGCTATATGCAGTGCGGCAGCGGGCTTTTTCGTCCTCAGCCCCAATGAAGCAAGCGGATGCGAGATCGAAAACGGATATCTCGCTCTGAGTGTACAGGACGATTCGCAGGATTCCGCCTACGGCGGTTTCATGCTCTCAGAAAACGGCACCCAGCCAAAGGATACTCTTACTTATTCACAATTCTACTCATCCTTTGCGTGCGTCAATATCAACGGCGAGGCTATGCGCTTCGGCGACGGAAAAACTGTAAAAGCTCCGTATACTACCGAGGACGGCAGTGTTGTTGCAGTTCAGGATTTCAACGGCGTCGAGGTTACTCAGCATCTTTCCTTTGCCGAAGGCAATACCGATAAGAAGGATATGCTCAAGATCCACTACACTGCTGAGAATAAGTCCGGCAGCGAGGCGCTCGTTTCAGTCAGCGTCATAATCGATCCGACTATCGCCGATTCTGAAACAGATGTGATCCAGACCGGTGCAAAAGCCTTTGGAAGCGAGATCACCTTCTCGGGAAGCGATATCCCTGAGACATGGTGCATAAGAAATGCAGAGGGTGATATATCAGCGTACGGAATCACCTCTGACGGAAGCTCAGCTCCGGATATGTTCCAGGCTGCTGACTGGGAAAATCTCTACAACAACCGTGCCGGATATACTACTACAAATTCAGCTATCGAGGATAACGCAGTTTCGCTGACCTGGAGCAACCGTAAGCTTGCCGACGGCGCAAAGCTCGAGTGCGGTACAAAATACGGTCTCTACAGTGAGGATAAGGACGCTCCGGCTTCGCCGTCCAAAAATAACTCCAACAAGACAAGCTCTCCCAAAACAGGCGACCATATCGGCTATGTATTCGCCGGACTGACGCTCTCATTCGCAGCTGCGGCTGTATTCTGTAAAAAGAAGGGGGCTGAATCAGATGAGTAAGACTAGTAAAAAATTTGCAGCAAGATCGCTCGCTGCGGCAGTAGCGGCTGTTTCACTTTCAGCATCCCTTCCCATTGCTCCTTTAACTCAGGCTTTTGCCGCTGAGGAAAAGGTTCAGTACCGCTTTGAGGACGGTCTGTATGCACTTCATACAGACGGCGGAAGCCTCGTACTCAACGAAAAAGAAGTCAACGTCAGCGGAGATGTCTATTCTCAGGGCGATTTCAACTATACCGGAGCTGAGGATAAGCTCTCAGTAAGCGGATATCTTCTCGAGGGAGAGGATGGATCTGCGTGCGATATACCAGCCTTTGTGAATGCAGTCAACAAGACTGCTGCCTACGCTGATACCTACGAGGACGACCAGCTCATCACTTCTTCAGTCATCGACCTCTCGGAGGAATCCTTCCGCACTGACGGCGGGATCACTATTACCCATGCTGAGATTACCGGAACCGGAAACATCACTGCCCGTGAAGATATCTATATGGAGCTTTACGGCGGAAATGCCGACGGAAAGGAACCTGCGCTCATCATGTCCGAAGAGGGCGATATCACTATCGACGCCGCTTCATTCGGCTTCACCGGCGTACTTTATGCGCCTGAGGGCAAGGTTAAGATCAATGCTAAGGATATCGATTTTGCCGGAACGATCTATGCCGACAGCATCGAGATCAACGGTACATCGCTCGACGTTAAGTATATGGACTTCCTTCCGGACGCTCTTATGTGCCGTGCGCATGAGACTGAAAGCGTGAGCGTGAGGATCCACGAACAGCTTCCGCTCAGCGGCTTCTGTAACTATGAACAGGCTGAGGTAAGCTACTCCGTTCAGGAAGGACTTGAGGAATTCGTTCAGCTCACTGACGCTGATACGCTCAAGCCCATGCTCGTTTTCACTGAGCCGGGCGAATATGATATAACTCTCACCGCCGTATTCGAGGGCGAAACTGCGTCTGATACGGTAAAGGTCATCGTCGCTGACGGACCTGTGGTAAACTATACGCTGAGTCAGGACTTCGAGGACGGAGATCTCTCCGACATCAGCGGTAAAAATGAGGAGATAAAACTCTCTCCCGGAAAGGCTGAGGAGATTCCGGTAACTGAGACTTATACTCTCGGAGCTGAAAACGGTATCACTGTTGAAAGCACTCTCAGCAAGTCATCCATCAGCTCTTCAGGAGATAACCTCACTCTTGGCTACTCACTCTCCGGCTACGGTAAGACCGAAACAGGCTCCGGAAGCGATGTTATTCTCCTTATCGACAACTCCGGAAGCGTATCAAGCATGGTTCCCACTATCAAGGAAACATCACTCAAGATACTCGAGTACATGGGCCCTAACGACCGCTTCGGAATCGCCAGCCTCGACGGAGTGAATACTGTCCTCACTGACAGCAAACAGGCTCTTACTGAGGCTATTAACCGCTATTCACTCTCCGGCGGAAGTGACTATGGCTATGGACTTACTGCGGCAATGGGTATGTTTGACGAAAAAAGCACCGACCGCAACAAGTTCATAATCCTTCTTGCCGACGGAGAAAACTCCTACAGCGATGATGCTGTTGCACTTAATATGTCAGCTCTCGCTGCCGAGCAGGGCGTAAAGATCTATTCCTTCGAGATCAACCCCTTCTCCACTAATTTCTCAGATACAAGCACGATGCAGCAGATCGCTATCGACACAAAGGGAGCGTACAAGCTCTGTCCGGATGCCGAGGCAATTTCTGTGTTCATGCTCAAAATGGCTGACGTCATCTATAACCTCGCAGCAAGAAATATCACCTTCTCCACTACAGTTGTGGACAGCAGCTGGGTGGACTTCAGCTCACTGAAAAAAGCTCCCGATACTGTCGTGAACAACGATGACGGCTCGGTTACGCTCAGCTGGAAGTACAACGTTTTCGAGATTGGCGGACTGGATGAGCTTGGCTTTAAGCTCAAGACCGGAAAGCTCAGCGAGGGCGGATATCAGGTGATCACCCGTGATACTACCCTCACCTCCTACAACGACAACGGCGAGGGAAGCATTATCTATCTCGATGATATCATCGTCGGAAAGGATAATTTCGCCGGAAAAGGCTCCTGGAGCAGCAGCGTCTACGACAGCGAGATCGAGGACTGCTCATGGGCTTGCGTTAAGTGGACTGCTGACTATCCCGGCAACTCCGCTATCGACGTTTACCTCAGCGTAAGCAGCGACGGAAAGAGCTTCAGTACTCCTGTAAGAGTAACAAACGGTCAGGAGCTTATCGGACTTACTGGACGCTATATCAAAACTGAGGTAGCTATGTCTGCTTCCGAGGACGGAAGTACTCCTGTGCTTTATGATCTCACCATCTACTCCGGCGACGAAGTAAAGACTACAGCTCCGGTTTCAGGCAACAGCGTGAATATCTGCGGCGGAAAGACTGTATACGCCGGAAGCACACTTTCGCTCTGGCTTGACTCTCTTGGAAGCTATGACAGCGTTACCGATGTCAGCTGGGAAGTTACCGGTGCTTCTGAGGATTTCGTGACTGAGGAGCTTGGTCAGCTCAGACGCAATTTCTGCTTCAATACTGAGGGCGAATATACCATCACAGTAACTGTTACCGCAGGAAATATCACCACAGAATCTGCTATAAACGTCACCGTTCTTCCAGAGAAGAAGTTCTCCCAGAGCGTCGAGGGCGAGGAAGATGAATTCAAGGCTCTCAACATGACGGTTTCTGAAACTCCTGCATACATGACTTCTTATCAGGAGCCAGCTTCATTCAATATCACATTCGAGGATCCCGATCTCGTTTCATGGGTAAGAGTCCTCTACTCCAACGAAAAGGCTTGGGGTACTACATTATATCAGGCATACGTTGACGAGGCTAATGGCAATACCGTAAGCATCTCACTTCCCAGCAATCATCCTGCTGATACAGTCATCACCATCCAGGCATTCGACTGGTACGGCAATATGACTCAGGAGATACGCTCCATACGCATGGACAGATCAGCTCCGTCTGTAAATCTCAGATCGGATAAAGGCTCGATGTATCCGGGAAATTCCGCACTTATCACTGCTTCTGCAACGGATAATGACGGCATCGCTTCGCTCGCTCTTACCTGCAACGGCAAGCCGGTTACTCTTAATGAAAACGGCGAATATACCTTCATTCCTTCTGTTCCAGGCTCATACGAGTTCATCTGCACTGCAATCGATCATGCTGGACTCGAAACAAGCCGCTCAACAGTAGTAACTGTACGTGAGGACGTGAATAAGCCGAATCTTTACCTCAACGCTCCTTCATCTGTTGTTTACAGAAACAGCGGAGAGATCACTCTCTCAGCAAACGACGGACAGACTGGTCTTGCTTCGCTCAAGCTCACACTTGACGACGGAACTGTGATCGCTTCGTTCAGCAGCGCTGACGGCGAGATCCCGCCTGAATACACCTACACC
>JBGVIW010000068.1:0-12698 GCA_045128995.1 Ruminococcus sp. | reverse complement strand
TATAAGCACCCGTATCCTCGTCAAAGAGGTAATCATAATCGGTCGACATTGAAACTACTTTCATATCCTTGTAGTAGGAAGCGGTTTTGGATATGTAATAACCATTTGTTACAACTTCACTGAATCGTCCATCAGGTGTTTTGGATACAGCCTTGATTATTCTTCCCTTATCCACACTGCCGATCGGATTTGCTACACCATAGACATAATTATAAAGTGTTATATCCGTAACAGCGCTCAAAACATTAGCGTCGCCGGTATTATTATAAATATTTATCTCACCAGTGTAAAGCTTTGCAGTATCAGATGTGGAAGGATCACTTCCATCGGTTGTGTAGTAGATCTCGTTTCCATTTGCATCTGAAAGACTGAGCATGAAGCCGCTGTCATAGAATCCACCCTCCTGTGAGAAGAGCGGCTTTTCAACAAGCGCAAGGTCAGTTGCAAGGTCGTTTGATTCACCCGGAGTTGTTGTGATGTAGGTGAAATTCTCCGAACCATTTTTATATCTTCCATATGAAATATCAGTATCCAGCTCAGGTACTGCTACTGAATCGATCTCGCCGTAAAGCGGATGAGTAAGGTAGACTGTCTCTCCTGTTGCACTTAATTTAAATGCCGCATGATATTCACCCTCAGCCTGATTTACAGCATCATCAGCGCAAATGATAATATAACCTCCGGCAGGTATCACCGTACCCTCCGGAAAGGCAAACTTGAATTTTTTCTTAGCACCGTCCGAAACTCCGACTCCATCAAGTACCAGATCCTTGTCAGAGCCGTTATACAATTCGATCCAGTCAGGCTCAGCTCCAGAAGCATCCGTATAGGAGTTCTGATTCGACGAGCATACCTCATTGATTACCAGCCCCTTGTACTCCTCGAGCCCGACTGTACACATAACATTTTTTCTGAGTGCGATCATATCGAGTGAATCTATTGCAAGATCGCCGTTCAGATCACCTGTTTCATTCGGTACATCCTCAGCAGCTTTTCTCCTTAGAAGATGATCATGCATTTTCACAAGATCATTCTTCCCGAAAACGCCATTCCGATCAATATCGCCTGCGATAATCTGACTTTCGGCTGCTCCGGACAAAAATGCACCAGCTGGAATTGCAGAAACGCTCATCAAGCCCGCAATAACTGCCGCCATAAATTTCGACTTTATCATATTTCTTCCCCTCTCTGAAAAATATACCACTTAGATTATATCATATCTTTTTATCAAATTCAAGAGCCTATTTTTATTAAATATGCACAAGTTTGTGACTTCGCTAAATTTCTGTTTTTTAGTCTCTTTATTATTCTTTTCAACATTGACAAATTTGTTTGTAAATTGTATAATTATATCAGTGATGTTTTGCTGACTAAAGATTAAACATCTGAAAGGAAGATGAATTATGAAGACTGCATTAGTTCTCGAGGGCGGTGCTATGAGGGGTATCTACACCTCAGGCGTGCTTGATGTTTTTCTTGATCATGGAATCAAATTCGACGCTGTTTTCGGAGTTTCTGCCGGCGCAATTCATGGCGCAACCTACGTTGCCGAACAGAACCGCCGTAATATCAGATATTATAAAAAATACCGCAATGATAAACACTTTATGGGAATGTACTCATTATTCACTACCGGCGATATCGTCGGAAAGGATTTCTGCTATCGTCAGATCCCCGATGAGCTTGATCCTTTTGACTACGATACATTTAAGAATTCCAAAACAAAATTTTATGCTGTCTGTACTGATGTTTCATCCGGAAAACCAATTTATGCTCATATAACTGATCTCCGCACACAGATGGAGTTCCTTCGAGCGTCTGCTTCGATGCCGATAGTTTCTAATTACGTTTATGTCGGGCCAAGACTGATGCTCGACGGCGGCGTTACTGACAGCATCCCCGTACGTGCTGCGATGAAGCTCGGATACGACAAGGTCGTTGTTGTTCAGACCCGTGAAGAAGGTTATGTAAAACAATCCGAGGATAACTTTCTGGCAAGGCATATATATGGTCATCTGCCCAATTTTTATAATGCGATCCGCAACAGACATAAGATGTATAACGCTCAGCTCCGTGATGTAAAGGAGCTTGCTGAAAACGGTACCATAGCTGCAATCAGACCGTCACGTGCCATGAATATCGGTCGTCTCGAAAAAGATGTTAACAAAATCGAAGCTATGTATCAGCTCGGCAGATATGATGCCGAAAACAATATTGACAAAATCATTGAATATCTGGAGGTAAAATAATGAAAAAGCTCTCACTCAGACTCACTTCTGCGCTTTTCTCATCCGTTATTGCACTGTCCACAGCGCTTGGCAGCAGTTTCTCCGCTTCAGCAGAGATCGCCCCAAATCCCGTTATAAGCAGAAATGTTCCTGCCTATTCTGGAGCAAGCGCCTACTCTGCTGCATCAGGTAATGACGATCATTACTTCTCCTTCTGGCAGGGTTCAGCTCCCGATTATCTTGCATATGACTTGTCTTCCGTCCCCGAGGAGCAGCGTCAGACTGTTCTCGCTGCATGGTACAACGCTACAGGTGCATTCGATTATACTGTTGGACAGTACGGAAACTCCAGCAACGGACTTCCTAGTGATTACACCATCGAGCTTAATGCTGCTGAAGGCGGAACTTATCCCGAGGACGGATGGGTGACTGCGGTAACTGTCGAGGGTAATACTCTCCACTCACGTCAGCACGTTATTGATATGTCAGGATACAACTGGATCAGGATCATGGTCACTGGCAACGATGGCAAGGACGGCGGAAGCTCAAGCATCAATTTCGATATTCATAACGTTTCTGATGGTGTTTCCGACAGCTGGATGTTCTATGGTGACTCAATTACTGCCTGCGGTATGATGAATTGCTACGGTACTGGATTTGCTGAGTATGTAAACAGAATCGACAGCAATTATTTCCCAGCTCAGGAAAATGGCGGTATAGGCGGTATCCGCAGTACCGACGGTGCAGCTAATATCGATCGCTGGCTCGAGGCTTTCCCTGGTGAATACGTGAGCCTTGCTTATGGTACAAACGATGCCTGGGGCAACCAGACCGGTGCGGATGCTTATTATGAGAACACCGTGTATATGGTTGAGGCTATTCTTGCCGCCGGAAAAACACCGGTGGTTCCAAAAATTCCCTACGCTACTGAAACTGGTGTGAACTCTTATCTCGATGAATATAATGCAAAAATCGATCAGCTTTATATCGAATATCCTGAGGTTATAAAAGGCCCTGACTTCGATGAGCTTTTCCGCAATAATCCCGATCTTCTCAGCGGCGACGGCGTTCATCCTAATGATAACGGATACGATCAGATGCGTCAGCTATGGGCTGAGACTATGTATGAGGATGTCTATACTGCCGCAGATCAGCCTTCTACAGGAGATGTTCCGGATATACTCTATGGCGATGCTGACCTCAATGGTGAGATTGCGATCAATGATGTTGTGAAAATCATGGCTCACGTTACAAATATGGCTGGCAATCCGATGACTGAGGACGAGCTTCGTACTGCTGACGTTTACCAGTGCGGCGACGGTCTGAGTAATATGGACGCTCTCGCTGTCCAGAAAAAAATCGCTCAGCTCATCGATACGCTCCCTGAATCATATCTCGACTAATCAAAACTATGAATATAAAAATTTTTAATTATATGCCCGACGACGCTATGAAAGTGCGTCAGGATGTTTTCGTTACCGAGCAGGGATTTTATGATGAATTCGACGATGTAGACGCAGTTGCTGTCCATCTGGTTCTTTACGATAATAACAGATGTCCGATCGGTACCTGCCGAGTTTTCGAGAATGGTACTCCGGGTAGTTTTACCCTTGGGCGGCTTGCTGTTATGAAGGATTATCGTGGAAAACACCTCGGAGCCTATATTCTCAGTGCCGCTGAGGAGCATATCCGCTCTCTTTCCGGCAGAGAGATCATCCTCCACGCCCAGTGTCAGGCTGAACAGTTTTATTATAAATCAGAATATCTGCCTTTCGGAGATATCGAGGATGAACAGGGATGTCTACACATCTGGATGAGAAAAACTCTCTCCGGAGTTGTAAATAAGTAGTGGATCTCTTGTTTGAATTTATCTTTGAATTCGTCTTTGAATTATTCTTTGAAGCAGCTGAATATACCGCATCAGGCATTAAAAGAAAAAAGGGAATCCGCCGCATCCTTGCAATAATCACAGCAGCAGTCCTCATCTTGTTATATCTGGCTGTTGTGATTCTGATGATCTTTGTCGGAATCACTGCCCTTAGGGATAATATAGCCTTCGCTATTTTTGCCTTTGCTCTCGCTGCATTCTTCATCATCGCTGCTGTCGTAAAATTCAGGCAGGCAGCTATAAAACATAAGAAAAAAACTAACCCGGAGAATTAACGGTGGTACTCTTATTGGAGTACCACCGTTAATCTTCGGGATTTTATGTTATATAAGCTTTCTTTCGTCGCAGTATTCGCATTCGAGGAGTGTTTCTCCGCTGGCAGAACGGAAACTCTTCGGGAGATAATGCTCGTGATTTGTGATGCACTTAGGATTGTCGCACTTCACGTTAGCATAAACATTTCCTTTAAGAAGCTCTGACGGTGACTGATTCTTCAGCATCGTCATTATGAGCGCCATTCTTGCATAAACACCGTATTTTGCCTGAGTAAAGTACATTGCACGTTTGTCATCGTCGACCTCAACGGTGATCTCATCGACTCTCGGAAGCGGATGGAGTACGATCATATCACGCTTTGCATCCATCATCTTCTTGCGGTCAAGCACGTATGTATCTTTCTGAGCAAGATACTCCTCACGGCTTGCAAATCTCTCCTGCTGGATTCTGGTCATATAAAGCACATCAAGCTTTCCGATCGCCTCTTCAAGCGTATCAACTTCCTCAAACGTGCTGCCGTTGGCAATAATGACGTCCTTGATATAAGATGGCATTCTCAGTTCGGGAGTAGAAATGAAGATGAACTTGTTGTTCTTGAAGCAGCTCAGCGCCTTGCAGAGGGAATGAACCGTTCTTCCATATATGAGATCTCCGCACATTCCTATAGTCAGACCTGAAAGTGTTCCTTTTTCGATCTTGAGCGTAAGCATATCTGTGAGAGTCTGTGTCGGATGGAGATGACCGCCGTCACCAGCGTTTATAACCGGACATCCAGCCGATAAAGCTGCTGCCTTTGCTGCGCCGGAAACAGGATGACGGATCACGAGAATATCCGCATAGCTGCTTACGATTTTCGTTGTATCCTTGAGCGTCTCGCCCTTGGAAACGGATGAATTGGATGGATTATCAAATCCGATTATTCTGCCGCCGAGACGGAGCATAGCTGTCTGGAACGACATCTGAGTACGGGTAGAAGGCTCATAAAAGAGCGTTGCCATTATCTTTCCGTCACATTCATGAGCGAATTTTGACGGATCGTTCTTGATCTCCTCACCAAGTCTTACAATACCATCCCACCAAGCTGGCGAGTAGTCGTTAAGGTCAATAAGATGCTGATATTCTGAATACATACGATTTAAACCTCCGGAATTTTATATGATACCGCTGATGCGGATTATTAGCTTTTACATAATTGCTCCGCCATTTATGATCATCTGAAACTGGACTCCAAGCTGCTGTGCAGCTTTTTTACAAAGAAGCATTCGCTTCAGAAAAATCTCGAAATACTCGAGTACAGGCGAAATTTTTGTATCGATCTGAAGTTCAAGAACGATAGCTGTTTTATCCTCGCTGAAATGAACAGTAGACTTCTCTACGGCATAATTTACCCTATCATGGATATCAAACGTCAGTAAGTCAGAATTGCGAACTCGGCTTCTTCTTACATCTGTTTTATCTCCTATGATCAGCGCCGCCGATATAGGATCAAGAGGAAGTCCTGTACCCTCGTCATGATTTCCGATCGCTGATATTACCGAACAGATTTCTGACGCCGGCATACTGAGATTATCCAGAAGCCTGAATGCCATTACTGCTCCGCTCTGAGCATGATCTGCACGGTTGATTACATTTCCGATATCGTGCATTATAGCGGCGATCCTCGCAAGCTCGACTGTTCGCTCATCGTATCCCAGCGTTTCGAGAATCATACTTGCGACCTGCGCTACACGCTCAACGTGCGCAAAGGAATGTTCAGTATAACCCTGAGCTTCAAGCGCCTTGTCGGCACGGCGGATATACTCCATAATATCGGGGTTCTGTTTAATATATTTATATGTTACAATACTTGCCATAACGTCTCCTTAATATTTGCCATTATTCTCGAAATACACCTTATACCAAACCAGAAACATATATACAGTCCATATTTTTCTGCTGTAATCAGCAGCTTCTGATCTATGCTGATCCAGCATACGAATAAGCATGGAGGTATAGAAGAATTCATTGGCTGTCTCGGATTCAAACGCTTTGCGGACGATGGAATAATATTTATCCTCCTTAAGCCATTCTCTTATTGGCACTGGAAATCCCAGCTTCTTCTTTGCGGCAGTTTTAGCTGTCTGAGGCGGTGTATCCTTCTTTGCAGCAAGCCTCATTGCATATTTGGTGACATATTTTGTATGGAACGCATTTGCTTTGTCATGAGTAACTCGATACTTAGCTGGAATCCGCTCTGCAACAGCCATAACCTCTTTATCGAGGAACGGCACTCTAAGCTCAAGTGAATTCGCCATGCTCATTTTATCAGCCTTCAGGAGTATATCTCCAGCCATCCAGAGATGAAGATCGAGATACTGCATCTTTGTAACATCGTCCATATCCTTGACCTTATCATAATACGGCTTTGTAATTTTCTGAGGCATTGGTGCATCAGAAAAAATGCGCAGCATCTCCTTGCGCTCCTTAGGCGTGAAAATATAGGCATTTCCTATGAAACGCTCCTCAAGTTTCTTTCCCTTTCGTTTCAGGAAATTTACTCCACGCATTGGCGGAAGCTTTTCTGCAAGCGATGCAATACCGCTTCTGACAGACATCGGCAGCCTATCATAGACAGTACCGCCCGGTTCGCTATAGACGTTATAGCCGCCGAAAATCTCATCTGCTCCTTCTCCGGAAAGCACTACCTTAAGCTTTTCCGAAGCCAGATTGCAGACAAAATACAGTGCTACAGCTGAAGGATCGGCGAGCGGTTCAT
Organism: Ruminococcus sp.; assembly: GCA_045128995.1. GTDB lineage: Bacteria > Bacillota > Clostridia > Oscillospirales > Ruminococcaceae > Ruminococcus. Next base: position 5,551 of record JBGVIW010000068.1, on the reverse strand, counting down.
CCATGTGATACTGGATCTTCGGCAGAACTTCCCAGTATTCCTCAGGCGTTATCACCTTGCTGGTATTCTCCTTGCCGATTGCTTCAGAAAAATCCTTAGCCCAGCTTATCTCATTATATTTTTCCTTCTCTCCGAAACCAACGGTAAAAGTTTTATCAACATCAGCGATCGCTGCCACATAGCTTGAATCCACTCCGCTCGAGAGGAATGATCCAACCTCGACATCGGCGATTTTATGAGCCTTCACTGAATCATGAAATACATCAGATATCCTATCGACCCATTCGTCAAGATTCACATCATCATCGGGATCAAAGTTAACATCCCAATACTGCTCAACTGTAAGTTTCTGGTCGTCGAGGATAAAATAATGACCTGGAAGGAGCTTATATACGTTTTTGAAAAACGTCTCATTCGTGGGAGAATACTGGAACGTGAGGTATGTTTCCAGAGCATCTTTATTGAACACCTTATTGAAATGAGGATGTTCGAGAAAGGATTTGATCTCTGATCCAAACATGAATGTTCCGCCCATTTTTGCGTAATATAGCGGCTTGATTCCAAAAAAGTCACGAGCACCGAAAAGCTGCTGCTTTTTCTTATCCCAGATGGCAAAGGCAAACATTCCCCGCAGCATATTCAGCAGCTTCACTCCATACTCCTCATAGCCATGAATGATAACCTCGGAATCTGTCTGCGTCTTAAATATATGACCTGCTGCGACCAGTTTTTCTCTGATTTCCTTATAGTTATAAATTTCACCGTTGAAAATGAGTATCATCGAATTATCTTCATTAAAAATCGGCTGATCTCCCTGTGAGCTGACATCTATGATGCTTAGTCTTCTGTGCCCGAGTGCGATATCCTCGTCTACATAGTATCCCTTTGAATCAGGCCCTCTATGCTTGATCCTGTCCATCATATTATTTATCAACTGTTCTGCCCGCCCTGAGAAATTTGTAAAGCCGACAATTCCGCACATCTGCTTCTGCCTCCAATATCTATCACTGAATTCTGATTTTTTCACTTATATATTATACTACATTTTATGTCCTTTTGCAACATTGCAGACTAATTTTTTACACACAAAAAGCGGACGCTGAACACGTCCGCTTTATATAGAGCTTAATTATGCCTTGTTTACGCTGCCGAAAAGCTCCATCTTCTCCTTAACCTTAGCCTTGATAGCCTCAAAGCCGGGTGCAAGAAGCTTTCTCGGGTCAAAGCCCTTACCCTGGAGATCCTTACCAGCCTCAACGTATGCTCTTGTAGCCTCCTGGAATACGAGCTGGCACTCTGTATTAACGTTGATCTTAGCAACGCCGAGAGAGATTGCCTTCTTGATCATGTCATCCGGGATACCTGTACCGCCGTGGAGTACGAGCGGGAGCTCGCCTACTGCATTATTTACAGCCTCGAGAGTCTCGAATGAAAGACCAGCCCAGTTCTCAGGGTACTTACCGTGGATGTTACCGATACCAGCTGCAAGGAAGTCTACGCCGAGATCAGCGATCATCTTGCACTCGTTGGGGTCAGCACACTCACCAGCACCAACAACGCCGTCCTCTTCGCCGCCGATAGAACCAACCTCAGCCTCGATTGAAAGACCAAGAGCGTGAGAAACATTTACAAGCTCAGTTGTCTTTGCAACGTTCTCCTCGATCGGGAAGTGTGAACCGTCGAACATGATTGAAGTGAAGCCTGCCTTGATGCACTTGTAGCATCCATCGTATGAACCGTGGTCGAGGTGAAGAGCAACAGGAACAGTGATTCCGAGTGACTCATCCATAGCCTTTACCATAGCAGCAACTGTCTCCATGCCTGCCATATACTTACCTGCGCCCTCAGATACGCCGAGGATTACAGGAGAATTGCACTCCTGAGCAGTAAGAAGAATAGCCTTTGTCCACTCAAGGTTATTGATGTTGAACTGACCAACTGCATACTTACCTTCTCTAGCCTTTACGAGCATTTCCTTAGCTGAAACTAACATAATTTAATTTCCTCCTGAATTTTATCTTATAAAGGTGAACGCATTCACCCTATCAATAACATTATACTACATATTACAGAAAAATGCAATATAAAATAGAAAATTTCTTTTGAACTTTTCCGGACTATGAAGCGAACTGGCTGTTATACAGCTCTGCATAGAATCCATCGAGAGCGATAAGCTCGTTATGCGAGCCTTGTTCGATGATATTTCCGTTTTTCATAACTAGGATCACGTCTGAATTCTTGATCGTCGAGAGACGATGGGCAATAATAAAGCTGGTTTTTCCCTGCATTAGCTTAGTGAACGCACGCTGGATACGGTGTTCTGTGCGCAGGTCTATCGAGCTTGTTGCCTCGTCGAGGATTAGCATCGGTGGATTCATGAGCATTATCCTAGCAATGCATATCAGCTGCTTCTGTCCCTGAGACAGACCGCAGTCCTCACTGATGATGGTATCGTAGCCGTTTGCAAGACGCTTTATAAATCCATGAGCATGAACTGCTCTGGCAGCCTGAATTATCTCATCCATTGAAGCATCCGGCTTGCCGTAGGCTATATTTTCAGCAACGGTTCCAGTAAAGATCCAAGTATCCTGAAGCACCATTCCAAAAGAGCTTCGCAGGCTGTCACGGGTTATTGCGCTGACATCTCTGCCTGATATCTCGATCTTTCCGCTGTCGATATCGTAAAAGCGAAGCAGAAGATTAATGATCGTTGATTTTCCGCATCCTGTAGGCCCGACTATAGCAATTCGTTCACCGGGCTTTACATCGAGGCTGAAGTTCTGGATAAGCTTGACCTCAGGATTATACGAGAAGTTCACATCTCTGAAGCTTAGAGCTCCGGAGCATTCCATGAGCTGATCCTTATCTGAATCATCAGAAACCTCCTCTTCATCAAGAACATCAAAAACTCTCTTTGCAGATGCCACGGCATTCTGAAGCTCTGCAAAAACGCCTGATATTTCGTTAAAGGGCTTTGTATACTGATTTGAATACGCAAGGAAGCTGGTGAGTTTTCCTACTGACATTACTCCTATAAACGATGAGTAGCCTATTGCTCCAAGCGCTCCCATGAGTCCTACTGCTGCATAGATCAGTCCATTTACAAAACGAGTGGTCGGATTTGTCATCGAGCTGTAGAATGTAGCCTTTGAGCCGATCTGTCCGTACTTGCTGTTCAGTTTTCGGAAGCGCTCCTCGGCACGCTGATCGTAGACAAACGCCTTCACCAGCTTCTGGTTGCCGACCATTTCCTCTGCAAGTCCTACCATTTCACCTCTCAGCTTTGACTGCTGCATATAGGAGTCATGCGAAAGCTTTGTGATACGGGACGCTGCAATGAACGACAGCGGTGTGAGAAATACAACTACGAGTGCTATCTTCACATTGATAGTCATCATGAATATCAGCGTGCCTATTATCGTAATAATACCGCTGAAAAACTGAGCAAATCCCTGAAGCAGACCATCTGAGAGGATCTCTATATCATTGATAACACGGCTTGTAAGCTCACCTTTTGTTCTGCCGTCGATATATTTCAGCGGAACACGTTCAAGCTTTGCAAACACATCACTGCGCAGGTCACGTACAGTCAGGAACGCAAGCTTATTCGTCGCAAGGCTCATAAGCCACTGAAATACTGTGCTGGCGATTACGATCAATGCAAGAGTGACAGCCGTCTCCCCAAGCGCAGTAAAATCTACCTGTCCACTGCCGACACAGCAGTCCACTGCCTTTCCTATAAAAATCGGAACTGCCAGCGATAATGAAACTCCTGCCGCTGCAAAAATCACGGTGAATATAAAATATGGAATGTAAGGCTTAGCGTATGAAAATACTCTTTTTAAGGTTTTATACATTTTCAGCGCCCTCCTTTTCATTCATCTGCGATCTATAGATCTCCCTGTATACCTCACAACCGGAAAGAAGCTCATTATGTGTGCCGATCCCAACAGCAGCTCCGTCCTCTAGGACTATGATGCTGTCGGCTTCCATGAGAGAGGTTGTACGCTGCGAGATCATAATGACAGTCGTATCCGCCATTTCATTTCTCAGCGCCTTGCGGAGCTTAAGGTCTGTTGCGTAATCAAGCGCACTGGTCGAGTCATCAAGGATCAGTATCTCCGGCGCTCCGACGAGAGCACGGGCTATAGAAATTCTCTGCTTTTGTCCGCCGGAAAGATTTTTTCCTCCCTGAGAGATTTTCGTGTCGAGCTGATCAGGCATCTTCTCAACAAATTCCCATGCCTGAGCAGTTTTTAATGCCGCTATGATCTCATCATCTGAAGCATCTGCCTTGCGCCATTTCATATTCTCACGTATCGTTCCTGTAAAGAGGACAGATTTCTGCGGTACGATTCCCACCGAGCGTCTCAGGCAGTCAAGATCATACGTATTGACATCCTTTCCGAAAACTGATATTTCGCCGGACGCTGCCTTATAAAAGCGCGGAATTAGATTTGCGAGTGTAGATTTTCCGCTTCCTGTTCCACCGATAATTCCGAGCATCTCTCCCCTTCTTAGTGTGAAGCTTATGTTCTTCAAAGAGCTGTCACCGGCATTATCATAAGCAAACGAAACATTCCTGAACTCAAGCGCTGCCGCCATTTTTGCTGTATCATCAAGGCACTCAGAGCCTTCGGAGGACTCAGGCTGAAGGTCGAATATCTCTGTTATTCTGTTTGCTGAGGCAAAAGCCTTGGAGAAAATTACTATAAGGTTTGCCAGCACAAGAAGCGCCAGAAGTATCTGGGTCATGTAATTTGTAAACGCAGTAAGCTCACCCTGCGTCATGCCGCCGATCTCGATTCGTGAACCACCGAACCATGTTATCGCAACTATTCCCAGATTCATGATCATAAATGCAACTGGATTAAGTATTGCCGAGAGTTTGCCTACGGCAATTGAGCTGACTGCAATGTCGTTGACAGCTTCATCAAACTCATCTATCTCCTCCTGCTGATTTGAAAACGCACGGATAACACGAGTTCCCTCGATATTTTCACGAGTAAGAAGAGCTGCCCTGTCAAGCTTCTGCTGAGTTTTTTTGTACATCGGTACTGTTTTCCTCATGATCAGGAAAATTACCGCAGCGATAAGCGGTGCCACGATGAAGAAAATAAGTGAAAGCTTCGCATCAAGCATTATCGCCATTACCGCAGCTCCAATAATCAGAAACGGTACTCTGACAGCAAGGCGGATGAACATATTGACGCCGTTCTGAACTGTATTTGTATCGTTTGTGAGTCTGTTCACAAGGGAAGAAGTACCTATCTTGTCGATACTGCTGTGCGAGTGACTATTTATGTGCTTATACAGCGCCTCTCTCAGCTCGGTACCGAATCCATATGCACACTTCGACGCAAGATACTGGCAGGTGAGCGCAAATCCCAGTCCGCAGACTCCCAAAAGCACGATCAGACCTGACATTCTGAAAATATATCCGCTGTCGCCTCCGGCTATGCCATTATCTATTATTTTTGACATTACGATTGGAACGATAAGCTCAAAAATCGCCTCAAGAAGCTTAAAAAACGGCCCGAATACCAGCTGT
>JBGVIW010000067.1:0-16664 GCA_045128995.1 Ruminococcus sp. | reverse complement strand
CTTCAGCAGGTCGATCTCAGTGTCGGTACGTGCAGAATAGATCTTTTTAGTACCGCTTGGACGAGCCTCGAGATTAGTGCGGATGATCTCATCCTTGACCTCGGAGGAGATACTGTTGAGGAAGAGGGGCTTTGGCTTTGAGGTATAGTATCCCTGAATGAGGTCGATACCGAGTCTGATTACAGTTTTAAGCTCCTGTTTAGTCTCAACGCCCTCAGCGAGCGACATGATCTGATTTTCACGGCAGAAGTCGATCACCGAGGTAACGAGCTGTTGTTTTTTGAGGTCGTTATGGATATCGCTGATAAGCGAGCGGTCGATCTTGATATAATCCGGCGAATAGTTGAGGATATTAGCTGTATTTGAGTAGCCGGTGCCGTAGTCATCGATAGCGAGCTTAGCGTGGATGAAGTTGCAGCGGTTCTTGAGTTTTTCGATATTCTTCAGCGTGGTAGTACTCTGCTCAGCGACCTCTACAACGATCTTCTCCAGAAGCTCACCGTAGGTTATATACAGCTCATTGAAGTCATCGTCAGTCAGGAGACTTGCGGGAATGCAGTTAAGGAAGAGTTTGCGGTTAGCAAAAACCTGCTGATTATCGCTTATGAGCTTCATTGTATTAAAGAGTGTAAGTTTTTCGATAGCATAGAGTGCGTTCTGATTTTCAGCTATTCTGAGGATCTGCTGAGCGTTCATCTTTATATCGCCGGAGGCTCTCATTAGCGCCTCATAGGCAACTATCTCACCAGTCTGAGCCTCAACGATAGGCTGGAGGTGATAAGTAATGAGGTTATCCTGAATAATTCTTGAAAACAGCTGAGCGTTTCTGTATGAATCCTTTTCTCTGATATAGCTTTCCTCGGAGAACCAGTTGATAACATGGCGCTTGTCGGTACGGGCTTCATATAGTGCAAATTCGGAATAGTTGATAAGCATATTATAGTCAGCCGCCTCATCTGGATAGCATGAGCAGCCGATAGAAAGGCTGAGCGAGCTTTTGTCGGAGATATCGATCACCTCTCCGAAGTCATCGGTCATGATGCAGCTCTGAACAGCAGCGTCCATGCTGTTGAGGAGGTTATAGACATTCATCTTGTCGCAGTCATAGAAGAAAACGCATATCTCATAATTGGATTTAGAGCAGATTATGACATTTTCAGAAGCGAAGCCCTTGAGTGTTTCAGCGACGGAGGTGATGCAGTTGTTGGTATTATCAACAGTGAGAAATGTACCGAGCTTATCGATGCCATTGATGTAGAGTGTTGCGAGGAAGCATCTCTCGACAGTGGGGATTATCTTCTTGACCTTTTGTGAGAACGAAGGATAAGAGAGAAGGCGGGTGATTGGATCGTATTCGATATAGCCGTTTTTCTTATCATTCTCAGAGAGCTGGCGGGTATAATCCTGAACGAAGCCGAGCCACTCGTCACTGCTTTCAAAGATATTCATCTTGATATATCTTGTGGAGTTATTCACAGTAAGCTTATAGATATGCTTCTGACCCTCGACGGGGTTTTTTGAGATTTTATCGAGGAGGTTGAAGAATTCGTATTCATTGATCTTCTCGTGAGAGCATGAAAGCATTCTGCAAGCAGCCTGATCGAGATATGCAGCCTTTTCTTTGGCGATATAAGTAAAGGCGCCGATGTTACCCATAAAGGACTGGAAGAGTTTCCAGTCACGGCTGAGCGAGGGAGGATTAGAAGCGAAATTAAAAATGCTCATAAAGACTCCTTACTGCTGACGGCGAAGAGAGGAACATAATGCCGCAGCCTGATTCTGCGATTACGGCACGCAGTCAGCCGGATTCGTGATATTAGTAACTTAATTATAACTCATAACACCTCAATTGTCAATAAACGAGGATTATTGTAAAAGGATTACTTTTTTATAAGTGTAAAAAATGCTCCGGAAAGCGTAATAGGCTTACCGGAGCGTAATTGGTTCAGATTATTACACCTAAGAAATTGTAGGCGTAGTGTACGGCGATAGATATAGTAATATCCTTTCGTTTATAGGCTATGAAGCAGAATATGAAATGTGAAACGAAGGTTTCGATAAGATTAGGGAGCGCCTGCACTAGGTAATATACGGAGACATTGTCGTGGACGAACATCTGAAACGGGACGTGCATAAAGGAGAAAAACACCGCTCCGATCAAGAATATAACGTACTTGTTAAGTCTGAAGCCGAACAAATAATTCTGGATCAGTCCCCGATAGAGTATCTCCTCAATGGCGGCAATGTAGAAAAGATTATACAGCATCTGTTTCAGCAGTTCACCGAATGGAAGATAACTGAAGATCCATATAACGATGAAAGTAGCCGTCACTATGATAAGAGAAATGATGAGGTTTGACTTGATTTTTTCTTTTCCGAATCCCAGAGCGCTTATATTTTTATCCTTTATAAAAGCGATAAGAACACCTGCCGCAAACAGCGAGCAGTAGATGATATTCATTCCTGACATGAAGCCTTTTTGGTATAATATCCCGGCAAGCAGCAATCCCATGAGGTATGCGATATAATATATCACAGCTATGACGCCGTATGATTTGTCTTTTGGATGGTACATTTTTCCTCCGAAGCATAAGAATACAGCAGCATCTCTGACGTGAAAAATCAGAAATGCCGCTGTAAAATCACTCAAATATTTTTATGGTTATACGTATATTCCGGCTGGATTATTCCATAAAGGATTCCGGAAGCTTTTCGACGAGCTGAGCTATGCTCTTCTGAACAGCGAGAGCGTCCATGTTTCCGATTCCGTCGCCGCACTGATAAACGTCAGCGTTGATCAGTCCGGTAACAGTAAGCGTTCCGCCGGGAGTTGTAAGATGAACCATGATAGCTACTACGTCTGAAATGAGAACCTCGCCGTCACAGTTTGCGTCGCCGTAGAGAATGTCATCGTCTTTAGGTTCAGTTGTAGGCTCGGTTGTGGGTACAGTTGTAGGTACAGTAGTCGGTACAGTTGTAGGAACTGTAGTAGGCTTAGTAGTAGGCTCTGTTGTGGGATCTGAAGGAATTATAACTTCCTGAGTAGGCTTCTGCTCGTTGCCAGTGATAATAGTACCGCCGTCGAGGTTGCTTCCCTCAGTCATAGCGTATGACTCATAGAATTCATTCAATGAGAGTCCTGTACCATTGATACCGAGAGGCTTCTGGTGGTCAAGACCGATGTATTTTCCTGTTTCCTGAGTCTGCCAGAGTGACTCTTCAAACAGAGCGTATTTATCCTCTGCCCAAGTGATCTGAGTTGAACCTCTCTGCTGACCGCAGGCGAGATTTGCCCAGAGTCCGCCTGTATCACCTGAGTTTGTATTAAGGCACCAGAATGTGTGGTTGATATGATTTTCGATCATATAGTCACGGAGAAGAGTCATCCATTTCTGGTTCTCGGCGCCGTCCATATGACCGCCCCACTCACCGATAAGCTCGGGAGCGATATCCTCAGCGTTGATATAAGCCCATGTATCATACCAGTAGTCGTCAAGGAGAGTCTGTGTAGTGAAGTCCTTGTCAAACCATTTCTGAGCATAAACTGACGGGCCGTAGTCATGAGGAGAGTAAACGATCTGGCTTGTACCCTGTTTCGGAACGATAGGATACTCTCTTGCGCCTCTGAAGTTTCCGCCCCACCATGCGCCGATATAGGGAGAATCATACATACGGTCAGGCATACCCCAGTAGTCGCCTGCCTGAGCTCCGCTGAGAGACTGCTCAACGCCCTCGACGAAAATAAGTGCATTGGGATTAACATCAAGAATAGCCTCAGCACATCTTGTAGCGGCATAAGCCCAGTTGTTTTCGTCAGTAGAGCCGTCCCACTTAGCAGCATTTACACCTTCCGGGCCTTTGCCGTGAGGCTCATTCTTGAGGTCGAAACCGAGCAGAGTATCGTCATTCTTATACTTCTCAGCCATCCATACAAGTGTTTCGATCCAGATATCAGTTGTAACCATTGTACCGTCAGCAGTTTCCTTGCCGTACCAGAGGTTATAGTTATGACCTGAGTTATCAGCGTGAGGGCTGTGGATGTCGATGAAAGCCTTGATACCGTAATCCTTACATTTCTTAAGAATGATATCGAAGCCTTTGTCACTTGTGATAAGAGTTTTACCGTCAGCTTCTACGAAGTCCTTATTCAGGTTGCCATAAGTACCAGCCTTAACGATACCGCCGTTTCCGTCGTCCTGATCAACAGGAGGGTTATAGCAAGCCTGCATACCGCCCGCACTAATCTGATAAGGATTACCTGTCATCCATGAATAGATAAGCTCTGTAGAAATAGGGAAACGGATAACATTGATACCTCTGTCAGCTACTTCTTCAAGGATATCATCGATATCGCCTGCATAGAGGTAGTGCGGAGAGTATTCGATACAGTTCATACCGAACCAGTTAGCACCGGTGAGCCATACTTCGTTACCGTCCTTATCGTAGAGACGGCTTCCTACAGCATGGAGCCAGTCGTCGTTGCAGTCATCGACTGCGGTTTTGTTTTCAGCGGCATTTGCACCGGAGAAGCCTGCAGCGGCAGCACCAGAAGTGGTGAGCATAGCGATCGACAGGAATCCGGCTAAAGCCTTACGCATTTTGTTCATAAACATCTTCCCCTCTCAAGATATCAGGCAGCAGTGAAAAATCCGACCGTGCATCTTCTGCACGCTTTTTGTGCAATGCTGCCATGATTTGATTTTCGATAACAGCTGATAATATACCATCATATTATCCTATAGTTACATTTTAACATCCTGACCTATAAATGTCAATAGAGATCGGCTAATTTTATGATAATTCACGGTCGGATTTTTTGCCGGAGGAAGAGATCCTGTCATATTCGCTGAACACGAGGAGGGTCATGATAATGAGCAGTACAGACGGCGCTGGTGACGCTGAACGATGAAGGGAAAAACTCATGGCGGAGGCGGTGATGATTTCGTCCGAGAGCATATATGGCATGATTATCCGGCAGACAGCTCCGCTGATCAAAGCGGCAGCGATACGCATGAAAATAACCGGACGCATACTGAGCCTTCCTTTAGTTACAGCAGCGATCTGCATCATAACGCAGATACCGCCGAATGCGGTTAGTGCACTGAGCAGAGGTATCAGCCGATAGTTATTTTCGGGCATACTTCCGGCGGCGGTGACATCCAGAACAGAGAGGATCACTCCTTCAGCAGTATCTTGATCCAAGCCGGAAAAGCGTGATATCGCCTGAGCGATATTCTCCACAGCTCCGCAAAGCCGAAGCAGAGCGCTCAGCACAGCGAATGCTGTGACAGTAATGCAGATATCCGCCATTGAACGTCCGGCACTAAGAATGCTTCGGGTGAGAGTATCTGCGGTAAGCGTAAGGCTTGTTTTCTGCCGGATGATATTTTTCTTCCGCATTTTCAGTGATAATGCTGCGGCAAGGATAATATTTGCTGATATATTTGAGATAAGAATGCAGCTTCCGGCGGCGGAGCTGCCATAAAGGCGTGATGCGACGCAGCCGAAGATGAATGCCGGGCCTGCACCGAAGCATACTCCTGCAAAAAGGGAAGCGTCATTTTTACTAAGCCTTCCGGCGTCAGCCTCAGCGGCAAGCATCTTTGCACCAACCGGATAACCGGCGAAGAGGCTGAAAATGAATATCGGGAATACGCTCCCATCCATTCCGAAAAGAAACCTTCCGATGCGGCTTAAGAATTCGGGAGCATTGCACAGGATGCCGCTTCTGATGAGAAATCCCGAGACCATCAGCATCCCATAGAGCGAGGGGATCACTACCGTGAGACAGCGCATCGCTGCATCATATACAGCCTCACTGACAGCCTGAGTTCCCGTAAGGCACATTACTGCCGCCAAAGCAGCTGCTGAGACTTTTATCAACGAAAGAACTGTTTTTATGATTTTTTTCATATTCATCACCCGATAAATCATATTATTCTATAGAAAATAATATTCTTCGGAGAGTGATGGAGTTGTTCGGACGGATAGCCGATAAGACACGGGATATTCTATATCTGAATCCCGGAATATACATTGAGGGCAATAAAGAGATGATGATCGAAAACTGCCGGCGAATTGAAGAATATAACGAGGTTTTCATGCGGCTTATCGGCGGAGGTCTTTGCATCCAGATCTGGGGAAGCGGACTTAGGGCGTATGATTTCAAGACAAAGGGACTGATCATACGTGGAAAGATCACGCAGATAGAATTCATCGAAAGGAACAGCAGGGATAATGCACAATCAGATACGAGGAAGCGTGAGGATAAATGCTCGGGGCAGGAGCCTCTATAAATTCATCAACAAGATACACACCGGAAGGATATGCTGTTTCAGGCAGTATGTACGGGGCGAGGTTTTCTATGCGGATATTTACCGCCATGACCTGAGGGCAGTCCTCGAAATGGCTGAGGAGTGCGGCGTTGAGGTGAGTCACTATGAGCATGAAACACTTTCAAAAAAGCTTCTTCGCTACAGAAAAAGATTGGGAATAATGCTTGGAGTGCTGATCGCAGCAGCTGCTACATGGTATTTTTCCAGCATCGTTATGACGATCGAGATACAGGGAAACTCTACAGTCAGCGACAAGGTTATTCTCTCTGCTCTTGAGGAGCTTGACATAAAACAGGGGACATTTATAAATGACATAGACTTTGCCTACAGTGAGAATGAACTGCGGCTGATGGTGAGCGGCATCTCGTGGGCAGCGATCCGCCATACCGGAAACCGTATAGTTGTTGAGGTGACTGAGCTTGTTGAGAAGCCAGAGATGGTGCTGGAGCGTGTTCCGTGCAATGTAGTTGCCGACCGTCGTGCGCAGATAACTTCGACCTCTGTTTATGACGGTCAGCTCATGCGTATCGTCGGAGATTACGTGATGCCGGGAGACATCCTGATAAGCGGCATTATCGAGGATTCAAAGGGTCATGTTACAAAGCACCATGCCATGGGCATCATAAACGGCATTTATGAGGAAACGGCAGTATTTACTGAGAGTTTTTCTGCGGAGGAGTACATCCCTACAGGTGAGGTTTCTGACGAGAGATATCTGCGGCTGTTTAACCTCAGGATCCCTCTTTTTATCGGCAGAAATAACTACACCAGCTTCACGGAGGAATCGAATGAACAAAAGCTGTGCATTTTTGGTAAGGAGCTGCCGATAAGTCTCGTGAACGAGAAGATCTCCGAAACCACGCATTCCTCTACAGAACGCACTCCTGAGGAGCTTGAGGAGATCATAATGGAGAAGATATATCTCTATGAAAAGAATTTCCTATCGGACGTGAAAATACTTGAGCGTGAGATAACCTCTGAAATGACGGAGAATAGTGCTGAATATACTGTTAAGTACACTCTTGAAGGTAAGATAGGCGAGCAAAGGGAGATTTTTATCAGGTGAAAAGCTGCAAAAAAAGGGGGCGCTCTGAAATAGAGAGCGTCCCCTTAACTTTATACTATACATTATATTTCAACAAACGATTCCCGTACAGTTTTGCAAGGCTGTGCATAATAACCGCATGAGATAAGCTTTTCAGCGCATTTTTCAGCGGTATCGCTGTCTGAAAACATTCCGAATACGGCGCTTCCGCTGCCGGTCATAACGGCTGAGAGCGCTCCGCTGGCGGTCATGATCTTTTTAATATCGCTGACAGATTCGAGCTGGACTGCCTGTTCAAAGAGATTGCCGAAATAAATATGTGCATTTTCATCTCCTGAGGCTATAGCCTTTACGAGAGCGTCAGCATCGGGATGCTGAGGAGCTGAAAGAGCGTCGATATTACGGTATGCCTCAGCAGTGGAAACTCCGTCTGAGCCTTTGGCGATAACGAGTATCCTGCCGGAAAAGTCAGCGATGGGAGCGATCTCCTCGCCGATTCCGCCGACGAAGGCTGTTCCTGCTGTGAAGAAGAACGGAACATCAGCTCCGAGCCTAGCACCGAGCTGAGCAAGCTTCTCGTCTGTGAGTCCGGCTTTTGTGAGCTTATTAAGAATATAAAGCACAGCCGCAGCGTCAGAGCTTCCTCCGCCCATTCCAGCCTGAGACGGTATGCCTTTTCTGATATGGATACTGCATCCGCAGTCAGCTCCAGTTTCGCTGAAAAACAGCTGAGCCGCCTTGAATGCGATATTTCTTTCATCGCATGGAATATCATCGCTTGTCCTGAAGATTTCAGGAAGCTCACTGGAGACGGTGATGTCCTTTTCGGTCAGTGAAACGGTGATCTCATCATATACCCCGACGGTCTGGAATACGCTTTTGATGGTATGATATCCATCCTCACGCCTGCCAGTAACGTCGAGAACGAGGTTTATTTTTGCGGCATTTTTTACAGTAAGACTAGTCATTTTTCTCATCCTTGAGCTTATTGACGAATTTTTCGATTCGCTTCATTGCCTCTCTGAGGTGTTTGATGGAGTAAGCGTAGGAGATTCTGATATATCCCTCGCCTGAAGCGCCGAAGGCGTTGCCTGGAACAGCAGCGACAAGCTCCTCATAGAGCAGTCTTTCACAGAATTCCTCGCTTGTAAGACCAGTACTCTTGATGCATGGGAATACGTAAAATGCACCCTCAGGATTGAAGCAGGTGAGACCTATCCTGTTGAATTCCTGTACAAGGAAGCGGCGGCGGGTATTATACTCATCTGCCATTTTCTTCACCTCTGCGTCGCAGGAGCTGAGCGCTGCGATTGCAGCGTTCTGGCTTACGAACGGGCTGCACATTATCGCATACTGATGAACCTTTGCGATCTGTGAGGTAATAGGCTGCGGAGCTGCAACATAACCGAGTCTCCAGCCGGTCATAGCATAAGCCTTTGAGAAGCCGTTTACGAGGATCGTGCGCTCCTGCATATCAGGAAGCTCGGTTATAGAGCAGTGTTTTCTGCCGTATGTAAGCTCTGAATAGATCTCGTCGGAGAGTATGATTATGTTTGTATCTCTGAGGAAATCAGCGATCGGCTCGAGATCCTCACGGGTCATTATAGCTCCGGTCGGGTTATTCGGGAAGGGAAGGATGATCATCTTTGTGCGGTCGGTAATTTTTCCCTCGAGATCCTCGACTGTGAGCTTGAAGTTATTCTCGATCCTTGTCGGTACGGGAACTGCAACACCGCCGATAAGCTCTACGAGCGGAGCGTAGCATACGAAGCTTGGCTCGACAACGAGAACCTCGTCGCCGGGATCAATAATACCTCTGAGGGCGATATCAATCGCCTCAGAGCCGCCGACTGTTACGAGTATCTCCTCGTCGGCGTCATATTTCACGCCGTGCTTGGACATGATTTTTTCAGCGATCGCATTTCTCAGCGGAGCGATTCCCTTATTCGGGCCGTAGATGATCTGCTTGCGCTCGAGAGTCTGTATTGCAGCTTTTCTGATGACCCACGGGGTAGAGAAGTCAGGCTCTCCTACACCGAGGCTGATGACGCCCTCCATAGTTCCAGCGATATCGAAGAACTTACGGATTCCCGAAGGCTTCATTGCTTTTATTTTGCTTGATAATGCTTTATCGTAATCTATCACGGGCAAACGAATCCCCTTTCATCAGTATCTTCCTGAGTGATGAAGATACCTTTTTCCTTGTATTTTTTCAGAATGAAGTGTGTTGAAGCAGATACGATTCCCTCAATTCCGGAGAGACGGTCTGAAACGAACATTGCGACATCCTTGAGTTTATTGCCCTTTACCTCGACCGCAAGGTCATAAGCTCCGGACATGAGCGATACGCTCTCGACTTCCTCGAACATCATGATGGTTTTTGCGATATCATCAAAGCCGTTGTCTCTCTGGGGAGTAACCTTAAGCTCGATGGTTGCGTATACGAGTGAATCATCATAAAGCTCGTCATTCACGATGACGCTGTAGCCCTTGATGATGCCTTTATTTTCAAGATCCTTGATCCTCGCCGCCGCTTCTTCGGCGGTTATTCCGAGCATTGCCGCCAGCTCTGCATCGGAGATACGGGCGTTCTGCTGTAAGATTTCGATAATGTCTTTCATTTGATCAGATCCTTTCGTGATTTAATCTATTTCTATAAAAACGGGTTTTCTCCGTTTGAAATAGCAGATATGACTGAAGCCTGCCGCCTTAGCGGTTTCAGCTCCATCTGCGATACCTTTTCCGATATCCTCGGCAGTATGTGCATCCGAGCCGAGCGTGATTATCTCTCCGCCCATTTCACGGAAAAGCTTTGTATATTTAAGGCAGGGGAAGGTATCTCCGAAGCCCTGACGCAGACCAGAGGTGTTGATCTCGATACCCTTTCCTCTCTGGGCAAGCTCACGGAAGCTTTCGGCAATAATATCATCAAACCGGCTGATATCCGGACAGATGTTATGTCTCTGCTTCATATATCTCAGGCAGTAGGTGATATGTCCGATAACATCAGGAATGCCGCTTTTGCTGAGCTGATATATCTCCTTGAAGTAACGCTCCAGCAGGTCATATATCTCGTCCATTGACATACTGGTGTAGTCGATGTAATAGAAATCCTTTTCGCCGAGAACCTGATGGACTGAGCCGATGATGAAATCAAGGCGTTCGTCGGAAGCTGCAATGGCAGCAGCCTCGGGATCGTGGAGTATCTGTCCAAGCTCCACGCCGCAGATGAGGTTGAGCCTTCCGGAATATTTTTCCTTCAGTTCAGCAACAGCCTCCACTGAAGCGTAAAAATTCTGACGATAATTGAAGGCGTCGAGGACTGACTTGTCAGCATAATGCTCCTCGGGATACCATGCATTGCACTCGCAGTGGTCAGTTATGGCATAAGCCGCAAGTCCCAGTTCAGAGGCTCTTTCGGCGCATTTATTTATATCAGCCTCGGAATCCACCGAAAACTGAGTGTGAGTATGACAATCGATCAGGTTCATAAATTCATCACCTTAAAAATACTTTAAAAAATATTATACCATAATTTTGCGCCATATGCCACACTTTTTTAAAAAAAATACAGTTAAAAAATAAAATTATTTCAAGTTCCCGTTTTCCTCTTTATTTTTTTTTGAAGATATGGTATAATAATTAAGTTATAAATATGGAGTGCAAGGCACTCAGATGATTACGGAGGTTTATTGGCTATGAGAGCTGTTGTAACTGTAATAGGCAAGGATACTGTCGGTATCCTTCATAAGGTAAGCGGTATCTGCGCTGAATATAATGCAAATGTTATGGAAGTGACACAGAGTGTGCTTCAGGATATGTTCGCTATGATCATGCTGGTGGATATTTCTGATATTTCCGGCGATTTCTCTGCTATGGTCGACAGAATGACCGCACTCGGACAGGAACTTGGACTTTCCATCCATACAATGCATGAGGATATCTTCAATTCCATGCACAGTATCTGAGGAAAGGTAAGGTTGAACTATGCTTAATGTCTATAATATACTCGAAACGATCCGCATGATTCAGGACGAGTGCCTTGATATCAGAACGATCACTATGGGAATCTCTCTCCTCGACTGCATCGATACGGACATCGACAAGGCTTGCGAAAAGGTTTATAACAAGATCGTTACTAAGGCTGAGCGCCTCGTTCCGGTGGGACAGCAGATCGAAAAGGAGCTTGGTATCCCGATCATCAACAAGAGAATCTCGGTAACTCCCATCGCTATGCTTGCGGCAGCGTGCCCGGGACAGAATCCTGTAAAGTTCGCAAAAGCGCTCCAGAGAGCTGCTGATACCTGCGGAGTAAACTTTATCGGCGGTTATTCGGCTCTCGTACATAAGGGCTTCAGCGCCGGAGATCTCGATCTCATCCGCTCTATTCCTGAGGCGCTTGATGTTACTCAGAATATCTGCTCATCCGTCAATATCGGCTCTACTAAGTCCGGTATCAATATGGATGCTGTAAAGCTCATGGGTCAGATCGTAAAGGAGTCAGCCGAGAGAACTGCTGACAGAGACTGCATCGGCCCTGCAAAGCTCGTTGTATTCTGCAACGCCGTTGAGGATAACCCCTTTATGGCAGGTGCTTTCCATGGCGTGGGTGAGCCTGACTGCGAGCTTCATGTCGGAGTCTCAGGCCCCGGAGTTGTACGCTCTGCGCTTGCAAAATATCCAGACGCTTCTATCAACGAAGTTGCCGATATCATTAAGAAAACTGCATTCAAGATCACTCGTATGGGTCAGCTCGTAGGCGCAAGAGCTTCTCAGGAGCTTGGCGTACCGTTCGGAATCGTTGATCTGTCACTTGCTCCGACTCCTGCTGTCGGCGACAGCGTAGCTCATATCCTCGAGGAAATGGGACTCGAAATGTGCGGAACTCATGGTACTACGGCTGCTCTTGCAATGCTCAACGACGCCGTGAAGAAGGGCGGAGTAATGGCTTCCTCCAACGTTGGAGGACTCTCGGGTGCTTTCATTCCAGTATCAGAGGATGCTGGCATGATCGATGCCGCAGTGGCAGGCGTTCTCAGTCTCGAAAAGCTCGAGGCAATGACGGCAGTCTGCTCTGTAGGACTTGATATGATCGTCGTTCCCGGAGATGTTTCTCCTGAGACTATTTCTGCGATCATCGCCGACGAGGCTGCGATCGGTATGGTAAATACAAAGACAACAGCAGTACGTCTTATCCCTGCGATCGGCAAGAAAGAGGGCGAGATGCTCGAGTTCGGCGGACTCCTCGGAAGCGGCCCTGTAATGCCTGTAAGAGACAAGTCACCGGCTAAATTCATCAACAGAGGCGGAAGAATTCCTGCGCCGATGCATAGCCTTAAGAACTAATTTTTCCCCTTAAAGCTTCTGATGATGCAGGAGCCTAGCGGAACGCTGAAAAGCAATAAAACTAAACGGGACGTCTGAAAAGACGTCCCATGCTGTATACGGAGGTCAGGATATGATTCGGAAAGAGATAGTAGGACAATTCGGAATATGCGGCGAAGTGAGCTTCACCGAGCTTGATGCCGGTCATATCAATAAAACCTGCATTGCCGAAACTGACAGCGGCGAAAAATTTATCCTTCAGTCTCTGAACAGATCAGTTTTCCGTGATCCGGAGGCGGTTATGCGGAATATCGCTAAGATCCAGAAGGCTGCGGCTGAGTCGGAGGATGTTGCTGTTCCGCAGTATCTTGACGCAGTTGACGGCAGGAATTTTGTACAGTTCGGCGGGGAATTATACAGAATGTATAAATATATGGAATCTCCGTCCGGAAGCATCGATGATAATTATGCCGCCGGAGTCTCATTCGGAGCTTTTATCAGACTTCTCGGCAAAAAGAGCATCCGTCTTGAAAATACGATCGAAGGATTTCACTGCTATAGAAAATATCTCGCAGAGCTTGCTGCCGCTGAGAAGCTCTCGCCCCTGAAAAAGCTCGACAGAAGTGTTATGAGCCGGATTAATATGCTGGGAAATACGCTGGATCAGGTGTTTACCGTTGATTTCCCTCAGCGCAATATCCACGGTGATGCCAAAACCAGTAATATTATTAGCGGCACTCCCTGTATGGTGATCGACCTTGATACGGCAATGAAGGGTTATGCGGCTATCGATTACGGTGACCTTGTACGTTCGGTCTGCACCGGAGAACGTCTCGACCTCACGGCTGTGAGGGATATTACTCAGGGCTTTGCCGACGGACTTGGCGGATGCCTTAATGAGGATGAAATATACTCTCTGTATTATGGCATCCTCTATGTTACCGGAGAGCTTGCTGTGCGATATCTTACCGATTATCTTCGTGAGGACAAATATTTCAGGGATAAAACCTCGGCACAGTGCCTGAGGCGTGCCGATGAGCTTATGCGTCAGCTCAGCATCTTCATCGAAGCAGGAGATGAGATCACTGATGTGATCTATAAGTCATTCAGAAAACAGTAACCTGCCAAGCCGCAGTCTGCATAGTATAGATATGTATATTATCTGATTGGGGCTGATTTTTACGGACAGACTGCATTTTTTTACTGATAAGCCGTTTTGGTGCGGAAAGTATCCTGAATTTGAAAACGTCAGGCTTTTTAATATAATCGGGCCGGGACTTGAGGAAAAAGGAAAAATTATACATATCCTCTCCGACATCTTTTCTGAGAGCCGTCAGGAGCTTTACTATTCACCGTATGACAGGTCTTTTCCATGCGCAGTTTATCTGCCGGAGCATAATTGCCTTGCGGTGTCAGGCTTTCCGGTTCGTGGCGAGGAAAAGCTCTCATGCCGGTATTTCGATATAGCACGAATCCTGCGCAGCGATATTTCTCCGGCTGAGGAGATAGTCGGCTATACCATGAGCCAGAGTAATGCCTATAGGGAGCGTTCGCTGGAGCTTATCAGCGTCGCTGACCTTCTGCTGAGGGAATATCTCCGCAGCAGCCGAGAGGTACTGCGCAGTGAGGAGCTGAAGAGCTATGCTATCAGGAAGATCCGCTCCATGCTTGAAAAACGTGATACTTCCGGAACTGAAAGAGTAAGGGCGCTCTCGGCAATAACCTGCTGCGGCTACCGCTTTGCAAATCCATCCGGAGACTTTACTGTTATGCGGCTGTGTGATGACTATATGGCAGCTTCTCGCTGCTTTGTAAAGGCTGCTTCCGCAGCTGCTAATAAAATGGGATACGATACTATCATATCGTACGCCGCAGATTCCGGATGTTCCCAGATGCATCTTCTTATACCTGAGGCAGGGCTGGTGTTTTATTCGGAATCCGAGATACTCAGGTCGAGTCTTGCAACAGAGAAAAAACTCAGCCTCAACCGCTTCTACAGCAGGGAATTGCTGGACTCAAGAGAGCATAGTCTGTCATTTCTCGGCGAGTACATAAGAAAGATTTACAGCGAAGCTGCACTTAATGCACGCATCTGCATGGATATCAGAAATCAGGGGAGAAAGCTGCTCTCGCCTTATGCTTCAGCTGATGAAGCCTCTGAGATAGCTTCGGAGATAGTTTATGGAATTCTGAACCCTTGATGCGGATTACGGGAAATAAAACACAGGAGGAAAAAATGAAACGACTGGTGATCGGTATGACTGCGCACGTCGACTCGGGAAAAACTACCCTTTCCGAGGCTATGCTCTACCGCAGCGGCGAGATACGCAGGCTCGGAAGAGTTGACCACGGCGATGCATTTCTTGATACACATTCAATCGAGCGCAGCAGGGGAATTACTGTATTCTCAAAGCAGGCGGTGATGTCCTATGACGGAAATGAAATTACCCTGCTTGATACCCCAGGTCACGTTGATTTTTCTGCCGAAACTGAACGTGCGCTTCGGGCACTTGATTATGCAGTTCTCGTGATAAGCGGAATCGACGGTGTGCAGAGCCATACCGAAACGCTTTGGGAGCTGCTGCGCCGCTATAAAATACCAGTGTTTGTTTTCATCAACAAGATGGATATCTCCTCTTTCGACAGGACGTATCTGCTGAATGAACTGAGGGCAAGGCTGGACGGAAGGATCACTGACTTCAGCTTCACTGAAAATCGTGACGAGCTTTGTGACAGCCTTGCGCTGTGCAGCGAGAAGCTTATGGAGACGTTCCTCGAGGATGGAGATATCCCTGATTCTCAGATCGCTGAGGCTATTGCTCAGCGTGAGGTTTTCCCATGCTGTTTTGGCTCTGCATTGAAGCTCTCCGGCGTGGATGAGCTTCTCAGCGCACTCGGCAGATTTACCGTAATGCCCCGATACAGCGAAAATTTCGGCGCAAGAGTATATAAGATCACTACCGAAAACGGCGTAAGGCTTACTCATATGAAAATTACTGGCGGCAGCCTAAGGGTGAAGTCGGCGCTCAGCTGCGGTATGGATAATGATGCTTCTCCGGAGAAGATAAACCAGATCAGGATCTATTCCGGTGTCAAGTATAACGCTGTGGATGAGGCTTTCCCGGGGACGCTGTGCGCAGTCACCGGACTTACTCGAAGCTTTGCCGGAGAAGGTATCGGTGCGGAGAAGAATTCAGCTCCGCCTGTTCTTGAACCAGTATTATCCTATCGAGTGATACTGCCCGCCGGAACTGATGTCCATACGGTTCTTGCTCAGCTGCGTCAGCTTGAGGAGGAGGAGCCTCAGCTTCATGTTGTGTGGCATGAACAGCTTCAGGAGATAAATGTTCAGCTTATGGGTGAGATCCAGCTTGAGATCCTCCGGACGCTTATTTCGGAGCGCTTTGCGCTTGAGGTACAGTTCGATGAGGGCAGGATCGCCTATAAGGAGACGATCGCTGAGGCAGTCGAGGGAGTCGGACATTATGAGCCGCTTCGCCATTATGCGGAGGTTCATCTTCTCATGGAACCCGGTGAGCCGGGCAGCGGACTTGTATTCGCTGCCGATTGCAGTGAGGATAGGCTCGACCGCAACTGGCAGCGGCTCGTGCTTACGCATCTTGAGGAGAAAACCCACCTCGGTGTTCTGACAGGCTCTCCGATTACGGATATGAGGATAACCCTCATCGCCGGCAGGGCACACCTCAAGCATACTGAGGGCGGAGACTTCCGACAGGCGACCTATCGTGCGGTGAGAATGGGTCTGCGCTCAACGAGCAGTATTCTGCTCGAGCCATGGTATGAATTCCGGCTGGAGCTTCCGGGTGAATGCGTGGGACGTGCACTTTCTGATCTGCAGCGCATGGATGCGGAATTCTCTCCTCCCGAGATGACTGCGGAAGCAGCGGTCATAACCGGAAGCGCACCGGTATCTGCGATTCGAGGCTATCATACCGATG
>JBGVIW010000066.1:0-4103 GCA_045128995.1 Ruminococcus sp. | reverse complement strand
AATGATCATTTATCCGCTGCCATAGCATATCATCTCCAATATAATCGTTCAGAAAGCGTCTGACAGATTTATCATCAGGAGGCATAAGCTGTTTGATGCGGAATGGCATCCCTCTGCCTGACGCAAAGGTTTCAGAGTTGTCATGACGGCTGGAAATAATGAAGCGTACGCTATTGAATTCACGTTCGATCTGCATAATTTCGCTGATAACGTTAATTTTGACCATTTTTTCCGTAAGCTCATCATAATCATCGAGGAGAAAAAGAATAGTTATATTAGAGTGGCTGCGCAGGAATTCAAAGAGGATCTCTTTAGATATACCGCATCTTCCAGAAACAATATCAGTAAAAGAACTGATTATCGGGAATTTATCATCTGGTGATTTTGAATTTAGCGTATGTAAGGGCAGATAGAACGGCAGTATGCCGTTATTATTTTTGATCAGCTGCTCTGCTAGATCTATCATTGCAAAAGTTTTTCCCGAACCGCCTGGACCAATCAGCAGCATATTTTCACAGGGCTGAGTCAGGAAGCAGCTGATAAGCGAGCATACGGAATCATCAGCATCAACAGTGAAAAGATCAGTAACGCAATTTACATCCATTTTATTCGTTGCATCATTATACCTAATGAATCTTCCCTCATGCAATATCTCCCGCTGAAGCTGCTCTGAGCAGATTTCTAGTATCATATCTGCATCTATCTGATGCTCAACAGAAGGATCAGTAAGGAGCTGGATGAGATCGTTGCTTAGCAAAATGACCTCAGGAGAAGTTTCCTGAAAAACAGCAATAATGACCGTCAAGGCAAGCGCAGATTCACGCCGATGTCTGGCAATGCATAGATTTATCAAATCAAAAAGATCTCTTGAATAGACGTTATCGAAGTCTATAAAATCAAAAAACTCATCAGTGATTCTTATGCCCCTTCGCTCGGCATCATAGAAGATATTCCTGCAATTCCTGATAAGCTGGGTATAGGATGCTCTGATCAGATCCGGCTCAGTCAGGGCATAGCTTAAAGCTCTCACTGATTTAGAAGCATGAAAGCATCGTTTTTTGCCGCTGAATCGGATATTTCCATTATAAAATGCATTAGTATTTGAGTTTCTCCTGATTGCATCAAGTTTTTCTTTGCTGAGAATTTCATAGAAAACTGTTTCAGAGAAAGAATCACGGATGTCGATGATTTTTCTGTCAGGGTATAGCTTTTCCATAAGCAGGCAGAGTGTGATCATATTTTTATAGCATATTCTGGTCTTTGGGATCATCTTATGAGCCTCCTGTCTAAGCGTATGGTTTTATAAAATGATTATACCATATTTAAGCAGGATTGTAAACTCAAAACATAAAAAATCCCCTGAAACAACACTGTTCAGAGGATTTTATAGTACATTGAATGATTATTCAGTTCTAACGAAGTCAGCCATTCCGTGTCCGCAAAGAGGGCAGATATAACCTTCCGGAAGCTCGTCGCCCTCATAAAAATATCCGCATACACGGCATATAAAACCCTTGCGCTTAGGGGATGAAGAAGGTTTGATATACTTTCGGTAATGATCATACGTAAGGGAAGTAGCATCAGAAAGAATGATAGTTTCAGTAACATCGGCAAGAAAAATAGTATGAGTACCGCAGTCTGTCATAGAGATGACCCTGCCTGAGATGAGAGAGTTTGAAGAAGTATCGTCATAAACGATATCATTTTCGCTGCGTTTCATAGTTATTCCCTGAAACTTATCCGTATCTCTGCCGCTTGAGAAGCCGAAGCGTTTAATGGTACTGAAAGGTGTCTGTTCGGTCAGAACCGAGACGTTAAGGATACCGGACTCTACGATAATATCATGGGTGTAGTTACGTTTATTTAGTGTAACAGAAAATCTCAGCGGATCGTCAGTGACTTGTTGAACGGTATTGATAATGCAGGCACAGTCCTTGCTGCCGCTGCGTGATGAAAGAAGAAAAAGCCCATACGGGATCTTGAACATAGCATCAGTAAAAATGCTCATAAGCTGCCTCCTTGAAGAAATTTCATGAACAAAGGTAGTTTATGAGCATAAAGATCAGATATTCAGTTCAGAGACGAGTTTTTTGAAAGCATCGCCGCGTTCCTCGAAATTTTTGAAAATACCATAGCTTGCAGAAGCGGGTGATAATACACAGCTTGAGCCTTCAGGAGTTATTTCAGAAGCAAGCTTTACAGCCTCATCGAGATGCTGAGCATAATGTACACGCTCAGGAGCGTTGAAATCGGATGCAGTGATCTCCTCATAAATACGTCTGCCCGAGGTTTCCATGCAGATAATATTGAGGTCAGTACCGCTGAGAAATTCAATAAGCTCAGAGTAATCAATGCCTCGGTCCATACCGCCGAGGAGGATAGTTCCAGGCGAAGGAATGCTCTTTACAGCTTCAATTGCCGTAGCGCAGGCAGTGGAGATCGAGTCGTCATAATAGCGTACGGCATTGATCTCAGCTACGAATTCCAGCCTGTGAGAAAGAGGATCGAAGCTTGCAAGAGCGGAATTGAATTCGCTGTCAACAATTCCATAGAGATTGCAGACAAGATAAGCCATAGCGATATTATAGTGGTTATGAACACCGAGGAGCTTTATATCGTCCTTCGGTATCTTATAAACAGGCCCCATATTACAGGTGAGCTGAGCGTTTTCAATATGGAATTCAGACTTTCTGTCTGACGAAGAAAGCGTGAATGCAGCAGCTTTATGTTCCTCCGGAAGGAGGGAATAATTACAGAAAAGCCTGTCGCCAGTGATCTGGTGACGGTATATGTTTTCCTTTGCAGCAGTGTAGCGTTCCATAGTACCGTAGTGATCGAGATGCTCCTCGTAGAGGTTAAGCAGCACCGCAACAGCAGGGGAGACGGTCATATACTCAAGCTGATGGCAGGAAAGCTCACACACGATGATAGTCTCAGGAGTAACATCCTCAGCGATATCAAAAACCGGTATGCCGATATTTCCGGCAAGGCGGCAGTCCTTTCCGCTTTCACGGAGAATATGGTAAATAAGCGAGGAAACAGTACTTTTCCCCTTAGTGCCGGTAATTCCGACGATCTGGCTGCGGAAGAATTCAAAAAACACCTGAGTTTCGGAGGTGATAGTGCATCTCAGCTTTTCCGGCTGATTATCGAGAACGATGCCGGGGCTTTTGAAAACGATGTCAAATTCGTCCAGCGAAGACTGATAATCAGCACCGGTAATAAGTCGGATGCTCTGAGGAAGTCCCTGAGCCTCACGGTCGATAGGATTAAGGTCTGAAATAGTAACAGACTGGCAAGATCCGCACTTTTCGAGGAGTCTGTACGTAGACTTTCCCTCTCTGCCGAAGCCGAGAATGCATACATTTTTGTCCTTAGTATATTCAGAAAGATAGTTTAAAAAGTTATTCAAAGAAGTCGCTCCATTTCATTTTTAAGTATTATTTCAAATTCCTCAGGGAGGAGATTTTCGCTGTTATAGGATGAGCAATATTCAGTGAGCTTGTGATCAGCAAGGTCAGGCTGATACAGTCCAAGAGAAACAAAATCCCTGAAAAGCAGAGGAAGCTCAGTTTTTGATGCTTCATAAGAGCGGATAGCAAGCGTAACAGCGAGCTTTACCTCATCTATACTTCCTACGCATTCAAAGGGTTTATGCTCAGTAAGCCCGAGAAGCTCTTTGAAATACTGCTGCATATCAGGTTCATTCAGAAGATCCCTGCCGAAAATTTCAGTGAGTCTGTCCTTGCTGACAAACGGAGAAATAATAAGGCAGACAAACAGACATTTAGGGCATTCAGCGCACCAGATATCAGGAGAAACTTTGCCTCCGAGATTACAGCTTCGGAAAACAGGGAGATATTTTTCGTGGCTTACGAACATTTTAGCGATCTGGAATTCTGTAAGCGGACGCAGGAAACTGAAGTAACTTATTCCTGTGCCGAGGTAGATCTTCTCATACTGACTGAAATCACGCTCAAACTCAAAGCTTTTTGAATACTGATGATTAACGCTCTGACCGGCAACAGTGCTTTCATTAGCACTTGATTCGTTGGAGAGGACGATATATTTCAGGCCATGCAGGTACGCAGTAATTTCTGCGG
>JBGVIW010000065.1:0-3168 GCA_045128995.1 Ruminococcus sp. | reverse complement strand
TTTATGACAACACTGATGGGCATTAAATTCATTGTTCAGCCCGTAACCACCACAAAAGAAGCAATGAATGCGGTGTCGCCGAAAAAACGTCTGATCCAGTCCATCATTTTCGGTACGCTTATCGGCTTTATCTGCGGCTTTGTCGGTGCAGGCGGCGGTATGATGATGCTGATGATCCTGACGATGGTGCTCGGCTATGAGCTGAAAACGGCTGTCGGTACGAGCGTGTTCATTATGACTTTTACGGCATTGACCGGTGCTGTCAGCCATTTCATCATTGATGAGAAAATGCCCGACCTGCTTGTTCTCGGACTGTGCGTGCTGTTCACGCTGATATTTGCCCGTATCGGCGCAGTGATCGCAAACAAGGTAAGCGCAAAGACGCTGAACCGTGCAACCGGCGTGATTCTTGTCCTGCTCGGCGTACTGGTGATCGGCATCGGGGCATTGATATGAACGATAGAGCTTCTCGTTGGAGAGGCTCTTTTGTTTTATCTGATCTTATTCATCCAGTCCGTATCGCTTTCAAAAGCAAACTCATACGGATCAAGTTCCAGTACTGCACAGATACGTCACCTGGGGGGGCAGCAATACAGCATAGCGGACAAGGATTTCACCCATTTGCAATGGGGGATATTATGGTAACTATCACTAACTATTTCAAAAAATAGGACTGGTGAACTTCTTTGTAATACATCATTTTTATCATATAAAACGATAATTCTGAAAACAGCAAAATGCACACTTTTTATCACGAAACGGTGCATTTATTCATATGACGTTCGTTCGGAACATACGGCGAAGGGTATGACAGCGAAGGATACGTGGAATTTATAACGAAATCGGTGACAGCATGACTGCTGTTTTTGACATCGAAGCGGGACGTCACACTCTTAAAATCAGATATTCTCAAGGTGAATAGGGTATAATCCTAAGGCCTTTTTTCGGATTAGGCAACAGCATTATTTTTACAGGATAGATCTCCTTTACATATTACCTAAAAAATTACTATTTATACATAGTAATTCACCATAACTATCAGCATTTCGGATCTATGCCTTCGTATTTTGCTATCTTACTCTCAAGACTTTGAATAATCAATCTTTGATTTTTAATCAGTTCTAACTCTTGATCAGTATCAGATTGCATATGATATGTAACAATCCGTTCTAACTCTTTTATTTCGGATTTCAATCTTTCTATAATAATTAAATCATAAATAGCGTTTATTTCAAAATTATATGCGTTGATATCTGTATTACATATATTGATGAAATGAGCCTGCATCTCTCTGAGTTCTTCTCTTTTTTGAGTTAATCTAGAAGAAATAGTATTATAGAAATCACTATTCATATTTTATAACCTTCCGTACATTGATATAATATTTGTGTAATAGCAACAAATGAATTATTTTGAAAAATCCACTGATCCGAAAAGTGGAGAATACATAGATGCTGTGAACACATCCCAAGAAACCTTCTTATAGATATTGGTTTAGGACAATAATAATTATAGCATATTCTACATACATTTTGCAATAGTATTTCTGATTTAGGATGAATTCATAGAACGTTAAAACAATGGATGCAGCGTAAACTTTATGCTTTATTTTATAATAACAAACAGATTTGTTAATGTGTAAAACAACATTTCCCACAGCTTGAAAAAGATATGTATTGTGATATAATAAAAAATACTACAGCCTTGGAAAAAGGAGAATTAACATGACTGAAAAGAACAAAAATCCGCAGCGAAGGCATTCGCTGAATATTGAAAAGATAAAGGCGACGAAAAGCAGGAAACTGCACGCTTCTGGATAGAATTATTGAGCAAAGTACTTGGCGTTGATGAACCGACAAAGTTTATAGAATTTGAAAAGCCTGTTCTAGTTGAAAAGAATCAGAAATACATCGGCGGCTATATCCCTTCAACAAAGGTGTTAATACCGCATTTGTTTGCACAGATTACTCAACCAGATGATGCGGATTACTTGATTATTCCAAGTGTTTCTTCTGAGAGGCGTCGATACGTTCAAATTGGATTTGTTTCATCAGATACAATTGCTTCCAATGCTGTTTAAATCCCTCGCCAACCTCTACGATGAAGCGGTGATGCCTCCCTAACTGTGAAAGGCGCATCAGCTCAGCGACCGTGCTGTTATTGGAGTGTAGGGTTCTGGGAGAAGCTGAACTCTGAATCAGAGGGCATGACGGAGTTGATGGTGATGTATAGGGAGATGACGGAAAAGTAAAATATGCATAAAAATATGCATATTTGATTTACTAATGAATTTAATATAGAAAAAAAGACAGGGAGTAACCTGTCTTTTTTATCACCTTATTACCCTAAACTAATTATATTGGATAGGGAACATATTCATATTTTTATCAAGGACAGCATTTTCTAAGCATCAAATGCTATTCCAGCGATACGCCTGAGGGAGTTGACGGCTGAAATTACAGCAGGGGAATGAGGTCTGGCATGAAGAAAATGCAGAGCCTGACCGATTAAAGAATGTTCCAGATCAGGTTTATTATGGCGTACCAATGAAAAACATTGCTCATAAGACAGCTCACCTGTGAACCGGAGGAGATCATCTGAAAGAGTAATGCTGAAAGCTTCGCAAAGTATCTCGACGGCAGTATCAGGGGCATTGTCGAACAGAACAAGAGCGCTCCGGAGTGCATAATGAAGATATCTTGCCGTGAAGTATTTGATGAAAACCGGGTAATAGAATACATACTGCCAATTGCTTGCCCGAGAACAGATGAAGAGTCCCATTTTTTTGATAACAGATAGAAAACTTGGGTAAAAATCCATGGTCAACTCTGCACGTTCAAAGGTATTATATTTAATCAATGCTTCAGAAAAGAATAATTTCATTCCTTGCTGAGTAAGGCTGATTTTATTTCTGGCATACATAGCGAAAGTGATGCAGTACAAAAGCTTCACAGCAGCTTCAGTGTCAGACTGATGAGCAGGATTTTTCTTTAGTGAACGGGTAGATTTCAGCTGTTCAGTAAAATTGTTCAGAAGTTTACATAATGTATCCGAGCGTGAAAATAGCAGGGAAGCATCTGGATCAATCAATGTATCATCGGGCATATCAGTTTTTTGGGCATAAGCATACATATTAAGTGCCATAGGGTTATAGAGGAAATCAGCAAA
>JBGVIW010000064.1:0-7550 GCA_045128995.1 Ruminococcus sp. | reverse complement strand
GTGCATCCGTGTATTTGATTCACTCAGCGGTTCGCTGGGTCAGGGAATGATCCTCCTTCAGCTTGCTCAGGAAATTAAAAATGGTGCGGAATGGGAATATCTCGTCGAGGAAAGAGTAACTCAGCTGATAAAAAATACCTTTCCGTTTTTCTCAGTGGATACGCTTGAATACCTCCGCAAAGGCGGAAGAATAGGCAATATTACCGCAGTTGCAGGTGCGCTTTTGCAGATAAAGCCAGTGATCAGCTTTGGTGAGAACGGACAGCTCAGAACAGCTGCAAAAGTAAGGGGACAGCGTCATGTAGCCCAGAAGCTGGTCGAGCTGACGCAGAGCCTGAGCGGCGAAGGCAGAAAATATAACCTTGCAGTTGCCAACGGCGGACTTCCTGAGGAGATGGCAAGACTGCGTAAAATGCTGACAGAAGCACTTCCGAAGTACAGCAGCATCTGGAGCGGCGAGATCGGCGGAACGCTCAGCGCCCATATCGGCAGAGGAATTCTCGGTGCGGCACTCCAACTTCTGTAAGATGCAGGAGAAATGCCCTATGGAAGAAATAAAAACAAGTCGGGAATGGCTTTCCGGAAATCAGCTTAAGCTGATAGCGATGATCACGATGACGATAGACCATGTCGGAATGGTGATCTTTCCGGGAGTGATGATACTGCGAATAATTGGCAGGCTTGCATTCCCGATATACGCATTCATGATAGCAGAGGGATGCCGCTATACCCGAAATCGGAGACGCTATTTTCTGACAATGGCAGGAGTCGGCGCAGGCTGTCAGGTGGTGTATTATATCGTTGACAGCTCACTGTACCAGTGCGTACTTGTTACTTTTTCATTGTCGCTTTTGATAATATTCGCCCTTGATAATGCACTGAAGAAAAAAGACGCACTGAGCATAAGTCTTGCCGCAGGTGCATTTCTGGGAGCATATTTCGTGACATCAGTACTGCCGATGCTTCTTCCGGAGACAGATTTTGCGGTAGATTACGGATTTATGGGAGTGATGCTTCCTGTATACGTATATCTTGGGCAGGATAAATGGACAAGACTGCTCGGCGCAGGACTGGGAATGGCTCTGGTGAGCATAAGCTCCGGAGGCATCCAGTGGTATTCACTTCTTAGCTTGCCGCTCCTTGCACTTTACTCCGGAAAAAGAGGAAAGGCAAGGCTGAAGAATTTATTCTATATCTACTATCCGCTTCATCTGGCTGTGATATATGCAGTGGGGATGTTGATCAAGTAATACAAAAAGCTCCGGTCAGGAATAAAACCTGCCGGAGCTTTTTGTTATGATTTTTAGCCGATTACAGTATAATCCTTGTCCTCGACAGCCTTTTTGAGAACCTCAAAGGGAGTATCCTCGCTGAGAGTAACAATCGCTGTGCCATTTTCATGCGATACGACAGCCTCTGCAACAGTTGGGATAGCCTCGAGAGCCTTCTTTACGGCAGCCTCGCAGTGACCGCACATCATACCCTCGATCTTCATTGTGATTTCCATAGATTTTTTCTCCTTTTTGATTAATGATTTTGATTTTATTTTTTTATCCTTTGCAGGATCATAAAGCTTGAAAAAGTTCAGTCTGAGGGCATTTGATACGACGCAGAAGCTGGAAAGGCTCATTGCCGCAGCTCCGAACATCGGGCTTAGCTGCCATCCCAGAAGAGGTATCCAGACTCCGGCAGCGAGGGGGATGCCGATGATATTATAGATAAATGCCCAGAACAGATTCTCACGGATATTCCTAAGCGTTGCACGGCTGAGACGAATCGCTGCCACAGCATCCGAAAGACGGCTTTTCATCAGTACCACATCAGCTGCATCTATCGCAATATCAGTACCAGCACCGATTGCGATGCCGGTATCAGCTCTCGTAAGAGCCGGAGCGTCATTGATACCGTCGCCGACCATAGCGACCCTGCCCTCTGATTTAAGCCTGCGCACGACCTTTTCTTTTCCGTCAGGAAGAACTCCTGCGATCACCTCATCAACTCCGGCGAGCTTTCCGACTGCCTCAGCAGTATGCTGATTATCACCGGTGAGCATAACCACACGGATCCCCATATTCTGAAGCTCACGGACTGCCTGAGGGCTGTCCTCTCTGAGCGTATCAGCAACGGCAATTACTCCGCAGAGAGAGTTGTTTTTGCAGAAATACAGCGGAGTCTTACCATGACTGGAAAGCTCCTCAGCGAGCTTTTTCATGCTTTCAGGAATTTCAGAATGAGCCGAGATAAGCTCATAATTTCCGCCGTAGAGCCTGTCGTCAGCCACCGCAGCAGTAAGACCATTTCCCGGAAGTGCAGTGAAGTCTGCTGCCTCAGCGGGAGTTAGATCCTCTTCGAGAGCCTTTTTCATAATAGCCTTAGCAAGCGGATGCTCGCTCCGGTTTTCAAGAGCCGCTGCCGTCTCAATCAGTGACTGCGAAGTATACCCATCCGCTGGGATTATATCAGTAACCTGAGGTTCACCGCTTGTGATAGTACCGGTTTTGTCGAGAACGACTATCTCAGTCTTTCCGGTTATCTCCAGCGAGGATGCGGTTTTAAAGAGGATTCCATTTTTTGCACCGACTCCGCTGCCGACCATTATAGCTACCGGAGTAGCGAGTCCGAGTGCACACGGACAGCTTATCACGAGGACTGAGATTCCTCTTGCAAGGGCATATCCGAAGCTCTGACCGCAGATCATCCACACGATGGCAGTGATTATGGCGATAGCGATAACTACAGGAACAAATATTCCGGATACCTTGTCTGCGATCTTGGCGATGGGAGCTTTAGTGGCAGCAGCATCGCTTACCATTCTGATTATCTGCGACAGAGTAGTATCCTCGCCGACCTTTGAAGCCTGACACTTAAGGAAGCCTGACTGGTTCACAGTAGCAGCCGAAACATCATCTCCCGGCGCTTTGTCCGCAGGGATGCTTTCGCCAGTGAGAGCCGATTCGTTCACAGCACTCGTTCCCTCAATTACCACTCCGTCAACAGGAATACTTTCTCCCGGTCGGACTATAAAGATATCGCCCTTTTTCACCTCTTCAACAGGAACCTCAGTCTCGATGCCGTTTCGGAGAATTACAGCAGTTTTAGGAGCGAGCTTCATAAGCCCCTTCAGAGCGTCAGTTGTCCTGCCCTTTGAGCGAGCCTCGAGCATCTTTCCGACGGTTATGAGCGTGAGTATCATCGCCGCTGACTCGAAGTAAAACTCATGCATATAGTGCATAACGCTGTCATGGCTGCCGTGAAGCTGAGCATCAGTCATTGCAAAAAGGGCATAAACGCTGTAGATAAACGACGCTCCCGAGCCGAGCGCAACGAGCGTGTCCATATTTGGTGCACGATGAAGAATTCCTCTGAAGCCGCTGATGAAAAATTTCTGATTTATCACCATCACAGATGCCGCAAGAAGCATCTGGAGGATACCTATTGCGATATGATTTCCCTCCAGAAATTCCGGAAGAGGGAATCCCCACATCGTATGTCCCATAGCGACATACATGAGTACTAAGAGAAATCCCAGTGACCAGAGAAGTCTTTTTCTGAGCGGAGCGGTACTTTTCTCCTCTTCGGACTGCTGAGCAGCAGGGGACTTTTCCTTACCTTTTACAGAAGCGCCGTAGCCGGCTTTTTCCACAGCAGAAATTATTGCCTGAGCGTCAGCTCCGCCGTTGACGTTCATTGAATTTGTAAGCAGGCTGACGCTGCAAGAGGAGACTCCCGGAACTTTTGCGACAGCCTTCTCGACACGGGCGCTGCACGCCGCACAGCTCATTCCAGTGACATTGAACTGCATAGATTTCATTCCTCCTATTTCATAAGCTTCTGCAATGTGCAGAGCAGATCATCAATAACCTCGTCCTTGCCGGCACGTATATCGTCAGCAACGCAGGTACGGATATGTTCAGCGAGAAGCTCTCGGTTAAAAGCGTTCAGCGCAGCGTTAGCTGCCGCCACCTGAACCATAATATCAGTACAGTAGGCGTTTTTCTCGACCATACCTCGTATTCCCCTTATCTGACCTTCGATGCGGCTGAGGCGGTTTATCAGCTTTTTATACTCCTGATCGGAGCGGTTTTTAGTTTTATTATTCTTACAGCAGCAATCGCCGTTCATAAACATCTCCTCGCTTTCAAGATTATTATATACCCCTGAGGGGTATTTGTCAACTGGTGTTTACTGGAACTAACACATCAGCATGAATATTTCACTCCGGAATACTGAAAATAGCATGGGAGGTGAAGTATGAAATGATCGAACAGGATACAATAAAGCTTCTCAGAGAATGTGACGCAGGAATCAGGATGGGAATCTCATCAATAGATGATCTTCTTAAGTATACCTCAAGCGGTGAGCTGAGAAAGGTTCTTACCGGATGCCGGACTTCTCACGATCAGCTCCAGAGCGATATAAATGATCAGCTCCGCCGTTTTCATGACGACGGAAAGGAACCCGGAGCTATGGCGAAGGGAATGTCATGGCTCAAGACAAACATGAAGCTTGCGGCGGATGATTCTGACGCAACGGTTGCCGACCTGATAACCGACGGCTGCAACATGGGTATAAAGTCTCTGTCACGCTATCTTAACCAGTATAAAGCGGCTGATGAGCATTCAAAAAATCTTGCGAAGCGGCTTATCCATTCAGAGGAAAAGCTCGTTACTGACGTGCGCCGTTTCTTATAATATTTGAAAATAACCAGAAAAAATGCACCTCGGACAGAGGTGCATTATATTTTAAAATTATTTTACGCAGTCTTACCTGTGAGGAAGTAATACTGAAGTCCGACGAGGTCGGAGACATTATACTCATTATCGAGGTTCCAGTCGTACTCAGTATTTTTATAGCTTGTAAGAGTTGGAGAGATCATCTCGCGGCGGAAGAAGATGAGGTCGAAAATATTCACCGCACCGCTCTTATCGGCATCTCCCGGAAGCACCGGTTCGGGCTGTTCAACCTCAGCCGGAATGAGTATCCACTGCTGACCTGCACCGCCCCAGTAATTCCACTGGCAGATATTTGCGCCCGGATCGAGGCTTATGCCATATACATCAAGTCCCGAGAGATTTCCTGAGCAGACGGAGAGCAGTCCGTATGCACCGTCCTCAGTGACTCTGAGAGTAAACTTCTGAGCGTCTGAGCCGTCATAAGCCGAAAGATATGCATTGTTGCCATCAGTACCGTTGCTGTTTTCGATAGTTACAGCCTCATCCCATTCGTTAAGGATAGAGTAAGTTCCATCGGAATTTTTCTTGAAGCTCCAATCAGTCTTTTCTGACACTTGCTGGACGTTAGTGCCGTCTGCACCGAGATAAAGTCCGCTGTTAAGGCTTCTGATTGCGTAATTCGTCTCAGTAACTTCGGGATAAACAGGAGTGATCTTCCATAGCTGGCATGCGCCGCCCCAGAACTCCCACTGATTTATATTGCCGCCGCTTTCGGTGCTCCAGTCATAAACATCGAGTCCGGCAGCGTCGCCTGAGCATTTTGAAACGATACCATAGAATGAGTGATCCTGAATAAGCTTCCACTGCTGATTGTCAGCACCGGTGTAGGTGCTTATCATTACATTAAGACCATTGTCAGCGGAAGAACCATCAACAGTGATCGCCATGCTCTCATCGGTCATCGATACGATCTTGCAGTAACCGTTTCCGAGGTCGACAATACGCCATTCCTGATGACTTCCGCCAGAGAGTCCCCACTGCTGTATATTTGTACCATCTTCAGCCGTTCCTCCTGCGAGGTCGAGAGACATGCCATTGAATTTATTTGTGATAAAGTAGGGAACATCGCTGTAGAGGTCAGTACCACTGATCTTCAGTGCTCCTCCGGCGAAGGATTCTGAGCTGGAATTATACACAAGCTGACTTCCTTCACGAGTAGGATCAACAACATCCTCAGCTGCATTATAGGCAGCCTTTTTACTTCCCCAGACGCAGGTATTATTGCCGGTAGCAGTGAATGTCATTTTCTGAACCATCTCAGCAGATTCGTCTGCCTGAACGATAAAGCTTCCCTTGTAGGTAACTCCGTTATAGGAAAATGTCATTTCATGAGAGCCGTCCTTCATAGACCATGTACCAGTAACATCACCGCTGACAGTACCGTCAGCGTTGAGGACGATATCCTGAGAATACTCTACCTCAGCATTATTACCGCTTGTGACCTGATCGTCGATAATAGTCTGGTTGAGCTGATGGAAAATGAACTCATACTCTCCGACAACAGCCTCTTTTGAATGTCCGAACTTAGAAAGCTCCTCGCCGGTATATTCATAGGCTGTCGCCGTAGGCCAGCCGTCCTCGTTCATGATAAGCTGATGCACTCTCACCTCATGGAAGCCATAGGCGTCATCAAATTTATTGTGATAGATGACATACATTTTTCCATCGTCGTCCATAAGAGTAGAGTTATGACCCTGAGCTTTATTCGGGCGGTCGTTACAGTCCCACTGATAGTTGCTCATGAGACGCTCGCCGACAGTACCGCCGATGTTGTTGGTGCTATAGGTGAAAATAGCGTTGTTGCCGTTCTGATCGAGATAAGGGCCGGAGGGATTAGAGCTTCTGTAGATACGCATATTGTATCCGCCGTCATTATTGAAGCAGCCGTTTGACACGAAGAGATAGTAGTATCCTACACCTGTATCAGGATGCTCCATATACTCAATATAGGGGCCTTCGCCCGATACCCAGTGACCGCCGGCAACTTTTTTTCCCATATAAGCGTCGGAGGAGTCGGTAACGGTAGGGTAAGTCACATTATAGTCACGCAGACCGGTATTCTCGTCCAGCTCAAGCATAAAAAGTCCGCCGAACCATGAGCCGTAAACCATCCAGAGCGCACCGTTTTCATCATAGAAAACGCAAGGATCGATTGCATTTGTGCCGTAATTAGCATTCCACTCGCCGCTGCTGTCGAGGTATCGGCTGATATCCGGATTGATTCCGAGAACCTTTTCGACGTCAGTTTTCTTGTAATTGTTATTGGCAGAGTTGTTGAATCCGGAGTAAACGACCGTATCAACGTAGGTATATGGGCCATCGATATTATCAGCAGTACACAAAACAATTGAGGATTTCCATTTATCGCCGTTGACGCTGAGATACATACAATATTTGCCGAGGATCTCGTTATAGACGATATCCGGTGCCCAGAGGTTGCCTGAGAGGTCGTAGTTTGAATTTGAGTATTTTGACCACTCGCATGGAACGGCAAGGTCGGTGTAGATATCGTTGAAGAAGGTGGTATTCTTAGTTCCGAGATTGGAGTTTGCAGTGAAAGACCAGTCACCAAGAACAGTCGAGCGTGCAGCTCCGAGGTGAGAGCCGATAATGTAGTAGCTTCCGTCCTCGAGTTTGATGATAGAGGGATCATGTACAGCCACACGGTTATAATTAGCTGAGTCAGCCGTCATGAGAGGGAGTGACGGTACGAGCAGCGCTGCGGCAGTAAGAAGTCCGGCAGCCTTTTTGCATAGATTTTTAAACATTTTTACCTGCTTTCCGGATCGCGCAGAACTAGTCAGCAGGATCCTGTAT
>JBGVIW010000063.1:0-2360 GCA_045128995.1 Ruminococcus sp. | reverse complement strand
AGCATGATTTTACTGGAACCAAAATAAGCTTTGATTCTCCGAATATTCTTTGCATAACCAATATAGGTCGTGTGTGCGAGAGAAGGCTTCACCATTTCAAGCCACATTTCCATAAAGGCGGTAAACTCATAACGAGGGACTTCCTTTGTCAGAGGTCTGTGAGGAAAGGCGTATAGCTTGCGGTTATAGTCATCCTCAAACTTCGCCAGAATCTCTCTTCGTGTTTCTTCGAGCTTACGTTTGCCCGTTCCTTCTTTCAGCCCGGTGGAAACCCATTTCACTCTATTTTTTCCGTAAAAATCTTTATAGCTGATAACGACCTGATAGATGCCGTTTTTCAATTGCAGACTTGCTTTCATATAATCTTACCTCCTATAAATATGGTCTGCCGTTGGTGTGAACCTCCGGCAGACCTTAGCTATATACTATGATATATAGCTGCCGCTGAGCATATACTCAATCGCACTCAATTTCGCCACCTTGATGATCTTTCCGCACGGAATGACCGCAATCTTTCCTTCGTGAATCAGATCATAAATTTTCTTCGGGCAAAATCCAAGCATCGTACAGAGTTCCTTGACTCCGAGTACGTCGGGATACTCCTTGAACATCAGCTCATAAGCCTGGTATACTGTAATGTCTTTCATAAGAATTCCTCCTTTTTTATACAACAGATTTTAGCGGACTTCCGTCCGGGTTCGCTATAATAATATATAATGGAATGCTGGGAGTTTCACGGGACATTTGATCATCGATTGATATTAAATTTCTGTATATTTTTGCTGATTTACAGTTGAAAAACTCCATATTATATGGTATAATTAACTTGATAATTCAACCACTTTAAACGCTTCCCCAAGCGAAATGATATTAGCTTGAATATTTGCTTGAGCAAGAATATCGTTTATCTTATCCAGCTGAAGCTGTGAACCAGTGACTTTCTTCTTGTAGTATCTTGTGCGGCTAACAACTTCGATCAGATCCTTGGCAAGCTGGTCACGGTCTGCTTTCAGCTCAGGAGAAGCAGTAAATTTCTCATAGGCAGCCTTTACACCTGACTTGAACGCTGCGATATCGTCATAGGCAAGAAACTGGCTGTCAGAGATATCCTGAGGTAGATTCAGCATTTTGAGTATGAAATGTATGTGTGCGTGAGGCGACTGCTCCTCTTCATCAAGTAAACTATTTATATGTGATTTAAGAGTCATAAACTCCTTATATGCCAGTGTGTTTGCCTCTGGACCGTTTTCAGAGTAATATACATAAGGTTTATAACGCTCATAAAATTGCATACATGTCTCAGGATCCTGCATGACACGTTTGATCGTACGGAGTTTATCATAACACTGTCGTGCCAGTATCATAAGTTCAGATCTCTTGTAGTCTGGAATCAAAACTGTCAAGTGTCGTGGAGTGTTACGTTTTATACGTACTCTTCCTAGGAATTGCATGAAAGATATAGGATCAATCTCCTCAATTACAACAATGCCGATATCATTGTCAGTAATTGAAACACCATTCTCCAATACCTTTGTTGCAACTAAATTACTGCAACTGAATTGTTCGGTAAGAGCAATGTCAGTCAGTTCTTCACATTCTTCCTCAGATGAATATACAAACTGGCTATCAATCAGCTTCTCTTTCAGTGTATTTCCACGTTCTTTCGAACGCACAAAGATTGCAGATTTGTTGCCGTTGTTTGCGGCATCATTCAAGAACTCAGACAGCTTGTCTATATCTGAATAAACGTAATATCTGAAATTCAGATGTGTCCAGGAACCTTCCATGATGTACATATGCTGAATGCGAGTGTTAAACGATAAACTTCTGTCAGGAGGATGAGTATTATTATTATCGAACTGCTCAATCACATCTAATTCAGAAACAACGTTTTCCATTGTAGCTGAAGCATAGACCCGCTTTGTATTCTCCAGATTCGCACGCAGTATCGCCTCAATGCGCATAGGAATAGCAGAAAAAGTAGAGTCACTAAACAGATAATGACACTCATCAAGAATCAGTACTGTACCTCTACGAAATATGGGTATCTGTTCACGCTGTGCCAAAGCCTGATAGGTTGTAACAGTAATGTTGCCTGTTGAAGCTTTCCAAATTGCCTCATCTGTCCATTCTTTTGTATTGAAGCCTTGTAATTTCAATATATCACGTTTTTGCTGTAATAAGCAACTCTTACGATTTGTTAGAATCATTACATCGTCGCTAATCTTAACAGCAATGTTAATCAATGCTGCTGACTTACCGCTTCCAACTGGTGCTGTGATTAAGATACTGTTTCCTGTTGATAGCTCATCGATTTCTTGCAATCCAATGTAATCGGATAGATACTCATTAGCTGCTCC
>JBGVIW010000062.1:0-3775 GCA_045128995.1 Ruminococcus sp. | reverse complement strand
TTATTTTTGATCTTGACGGCACACTCGCTGATACACTCGAAGACCTTGCTGACGCTGTAAATTTTGGACTCAGAGAGCTTGGTTATCCGGAGCATCCTTATGAGAGCTATAATCTGTTCGTCGGAAACGGTGTACAGAAGCTCTGCTTCAGAGCACTTCCCGATGACGCAAAACAGGATACTGATAGGCTGTTGGAGATCTTTACTGAGTATTACAATGAGCATTTTCTCGATAAAACTTACCTGTATGACGGGATCTACGAAACTATTTCTGTGCTCGCTGAAAATGGCGTAAGGCTTGCTGTTGCTACAAATAAGCCGCATGGATTTGCTGTTGATATCGTCAGAACCCTCCTGCCTGAGTTTGAATTTGTTAAGGTTCTCGGAGGATGCGCTGAGCGTGAGAAAAAGCCAGACCCTGCAATCATAAATGAAATTCTCGAGGCACTGCCATCAGGTACAGAAACTTTCATGATCGGCGACAGCAACGTTGATATCCACACCGCTCAGAACGCTGGAATCACCTCCATCGGCTGTATATGGGGATTCAGATCACGGGATGAACTCGTTATGGCAGGGGCAGATCATATTGCTGAAACTCCTCAGGATATTTCTTCAATTATCATTTCTTAATAAAAATGATCGTTTCTATGAGTTGGGTATTGACAAATATTACGATTTGAGGTAAAATATATTTATATGTATTTTATATGGTATATTGGTGAACTTTTTCGTTTCACCCAAAAAATGTAAAGGCGGTAAATAAATGGGTCTTATTAACAGAATCTTCGGTTCGTACAGCTCTAAAGAGCTTGCACGTATCGAACCTATTAAAAATAAAGTTCTTTCACTCGATGAGGAGTATCAGAAACTTACTGATGCTGAGCTGAAGGCTAAAACTCAGCAGTTTAAGGACAGACTCGAAGTGGGTGAGACTCTCGATACTATTCTTCCTGAGGCTCTCGCTACTGTTCGTGAGGGCGCTTGGCGTGTCCTCGGCAAAAAGCCTTATCCTGTACAGATCATCGGTGCTATCGTTCTCCATCAGGGTCGTATCGCTGAGATGAAGACTGGTGAAGGTAAAACTCTCGTTGCCTGCGTTGCTTCTTATCTCAACGCTCTTTCCGGCAAGGGTGTTCATGTAGTTACTGTAAATGACTACCTCGCTAAAACTCAGGCTGAGGAAATGGGTAAGGTTCTCAGATTCCTCGGACTTACTGTAGGATGCATTCTCCACGGTCTGAATAACGCTCAGCGCCGTGCTGCATATAACTGCGATGTTACTTATGCTACTAATAATGAGCTTGGTTTCGATTACCTCCGTGATAACATGGTTATCCATAAAGAGGATCGTGTTCAGCGTCAGCCTAACTTCGCTATCGTCGATGAGGTTGACTCGATCCTTATCGATGAGGCTCGTACTCCCCTTATCATCTCCGGCAGAGGCGATAAGTCTACTGAGCTTTATTCTATCGTTGACAGATTCGCTAAGACTCTTACTCCGACAACTGTTGTCGAGATGGATGATAAGGCTGATCAGGATCAGATCAATGAGACTGCTGACTATATCATCGATGAGAAGGCTAAGACTGCTACTATCACTCAGCGTGGTGTTAAGAAGGCTGAGCAGGCTTTCAATGTCGAAAATCTTATGGATCCCGATAATATGACTCTCCTTCACCACATCAACCAGGCTATCAAGGCTAATGGTATTATGAAGGCTGATATCGACTACGTTGTCAAGGACGGAGAGGTCGTTATCGTTGACGAGTTTACCGGCCGTCTTATGCTCGGACGTAGATTCAATGACGGTCTCCATCAGGCTATCGAGGCTAAGGAAGGCGTTAAGATCGCT
This sequence comes from Ruminococcus sp., assembly GCA_045128995.1. Classification (GTDB taxonomy): domain Bacteria; phylum Bacillota; class Clostridia; order Oscillospirales; family Ruminococcaceae; genus Ruminococcus. Next base: position 1,921 of record JBGVIW010000062.1, on the reverse strand, counting down.
CGTGAATCTAAGACTCTCGCTACAATTACTTTCCAGAACTTCTTCCGTCTCTATAATAAGCTCTCCGGTATGACCGGTACTGCTATGACTGAAGAGGACGAGTTCAAGGAGATCTATAAGCTCGACGTTGTCTCTATTCCTACAAACAGACCTGTTATCCGTAAGGATCATAATGATCAGGTCTACAGCAGCGAAAAGGGTAAGTATTACGCTATCATCGATAAGATCGTTGAATGTAATAAAAAGGGTCAGCCGATCCTCGTCGGTACTGTCTCTATCGAAAAGTCTGAACTTCTTTCTGCTATGCTCAAGAGAAAGGGCGTAAAGCACGAGGTTCTCAATGCTAAGCATCATGCTAAGGAGGCTGAGATCGTTGCTCAGGCTGGTAAGTTCGGTGCCGTTACTATCGCTACTAACATGGCTGGACGTGGTACCGATATCATGCTCGGCGGTAACGCTGAGTTCCTCGCTAAGGCTGAAATGAGAAAGCGTGAGATCCCTGAGGAGATCATTACTGAGGCTATCGGCTTTGCTGATACGGATAATCAGGAGATCCTCGCTGCAAGAGCTGTTTACCGTGAGCTTTATGATAAGTTCAATGCTGAGGTGAAGGAAAAGGCTGTTGCTGTTAAGGAAGCCGGCGGTCTCTATATTCTCGGTACTGAGCGTCATGAGTCAAGACGTATCGATAATCAGCTCCGTGGACGTTCCGGTCGTCAGGGCGATGAGGGCGAAAGCTGCTTCTTCCTCTCTGTTGAAGATGATCTTATGCGTATCTTCGCTGGCGAGCGTCTCGAGAATATGATGAAAACTCTTAATGTTGAGGAAACTATGCCTATCGAGAGCAAGATGCTTACCCGAATCATTGAGTCCTCTCAGAAAAAGGTCGAGGGCAGAAACTTCAGCATCAGAAAGAATGTCCTCAATTACGATGATGTTATGAATACTCAGCGTGAAATTATCTATAAGCAGCGTTCACAGGTTCTCGATGGTGAGGATCTCCACGAAAGCATCATGAAGATGATGGATGAACTTGTTGTTTCTACCGTCAATACATACCTCATCGATGATGATATCAAGGACGACTGGAATATCATCGGTCTTAAGGAATACTTCCTCGGCTGGTTAATCAGCCCTGAGGATCTCGAATTCACTGATGAGGAGCTTCAGACTGTTACTAAGCAGGATATCATCGATGCTCTTCAGGATAAGGCTAAGGAGCTTTATAAGGCTAAGGAAGATGAATATGGCTCGGATGTTATCAGAGAACTCGAGCGTGTTATTCTTCTTAAGGTCGTTGATACTAAGTGGATGGCTCATATCGATGATATGGATGAGCTTAAAAAAGGTATCGGTCTCCGTGCATTCGGTCAGAAGAACCCTGTTATCGAGTACAGATACGAGGGCTTCGAGATGTTCGATGCTATGGTTGAGTCTATCCGTGAGGATACTATCCGTATGCTTCTCACTGTTAAGCTTCAGAAAAACGCTATGCCCCAGCGTGAGCAGGTTTCCAAGCCCGATGCTCCTAATGCTGGCTCAGGCGACGGAAGCTTCGATGAGCAGGCTCGTTCTAATAAGGTCGGAGATAATGATCCCTGCCCTTGCGGAAGCGGTAAGAAATATAAAAAGTGCTGCGGCATGAATAAAAACTAATATAGTTTCAGGCTGTCGTTAGCTCGACAGCCTGTTTTCTTGGTGATGATATGAAAAAATTGATCTCTCCCCTGCTGCTTATTAGTTTGCTTTGCAGCTGTGCCGATAAAACCGAGGACTATGATCCTTATAATGAACGCTTGATCGAAGGATTTCCTAATGTTATTCTTCATCTTGATTCTGACGGGATTAAATTGGTCAATGATGGAAACAGGGAGCGACTTTATACCATAAATGGTGATTTTCAAGCTCTGCTTAACGATGC
>JBGVIW010000061.1:0-38912 GCA_045128995.1 Ruminococcus sp. | reverse complement strand
TCCATGTAGTAGTTGTCCAGATAACGAAGTAGATCTTTGAGATATCAAGACCCATTCCAGTGAAGATACCCTTGTCATCTGTAACATTGAATTTTACATAAATTGAGTGGCAGGGATCATTTGAATACTCGATCTCAGCCTCAGCAAGAGCAGTATTACAATCAGGGCACCAATAAACCGGCTTAAGTCCCTTATACATATAACCTTTCTTAGCCATTTCGCCAAATACCTCGATCTGGCGAGCCTCGTAATCATGTCTGAGTGTGAGGTAGGGGTTATCGTAGTCACCGATAGAACCGAGTCTCTTGAACTGCTTCATCTGGTTATCAACGTGAGTCATAGCGTAGTCACGGCAGTGCTTTCTCAGCTCTACCGGAGGAATTGCACCATTCTCAATGCCGATCTCCTTCATCGCCTTCAGCTCGATCGGGAGTCCATGCGTATCCCAGCCCGGAACATACGGCGCACAGAATCCGCTCATATTTTTGTATTTCACTATGAAATCCTTGAGAGTCTTGTTAAGAGCAGTACCGAGGTGGATCTCGCCGTTAGCGTACGGCGGGCCGTCATGGAGAATAAAGGATTTCTTGCCCTTATTCTTCTCGATCATCTTATAGTAGAGTCTCTCATTCTCCCATTTTTCGAGAATCTCAGGCTCTCTCTTCGGAAGATTTCCTCTCATCGGGAAATCAGTCTTAGGTAAATTTAAGGTATTATTGTAATCCTGTGACATTTCTCTATTGATTTTTCATAGATGTCTATGAAAAATCCTCCTTTCACCGTATTTTTCCGATTAATTTATTCGGCTGCGCCGCTTAGTAATTACTTTGCAGCCTCATTGAATCTTGACTCATAAGCGCCCTTGATAGCCTTAGCAGCCTCATGCTCATCAGCAACTGCTGCGGCAATATCCTCAGCTGACTCAGGCTCAGTCTCCTCATCCTCATCAAAGCTCTCGGGCATTGAAGAGATAAGCTCAAGATGGCTCTTATACATATCAAAAAGGCTCTTCTTGAAATCAGCAACCTGCTGCTGAGCAACGATAAGGGCTTCTTTTTCCTTAGCGATCTCAGCTCTGTTGCGCTCCATAGCTTCCTCATGCTGGCGTGTAGCCTCATCAACGAGAGCATCAGCCTTAGCCTGAGCCTCCGCAACGATCTGATCAGCCTTCTCACGAGCCTCAGCTATAACCTGATGACCCTGCTTCTGAGCACCGAGGAGAGCATCCTTAAGAGCGTCCTCGTCCTTCATATACTCTCTCACCTTATCAGCGAGAATCTGGATCTTGTTATTGCTTTCAGCGCGCTCACGCTCCATTTCGTCAAGCTCTGCCTCGAGCTGAGCGAAAAACTCATCAATTTCCTCCTGCTTATAACCGAAAGCAGCCTTTTCAAATCTTTTATTTCTGACATCCTTTGAAGTAATCATGACCTTCACCTCTTATTTATATTTACGAAGAATTATGTGTATACGTCCTTTTTTGGTATTGCCTTTAATCTCGCTCAGAAGAAATCTTCCGAAGCCTCTTACCGACAAGATATCTCCCTCATGAAGCTCCTGTGAGACTGATTGTGCAGAAAAGTGGTTTACCGTGACTTTCTCTGTACGGATAAGTCTTGCGGCATTTTCACGGCTTACATGAGCCGCCAGTCCCGTCACACAGTCGAGCCGCATTGAAGCGACCGTACCGCTGATATCCTGAAACTCCTGCCGGATCTCGAGCATAAACGGTTCGCTGTCGGATATTTTCACTCCAACTCTTCCGATTTTGGAGACTGACGTACAGATCAGCCTTGCAGCAACATCGGTGACAATCGCCTGAGCGACACCCTCAGCAATAATAATATCGCCGATCACCTCACGTTTTAATCGGAGCGCCATAAATGATCCGAGAAAATCCCTGTGGGTAAGCTTATCTTCCTTCCGAAAGCGGAAAGTCAAGCATTTTATCGGAAACTCATCTTTTATGAAATCCGCAGAATACTCGTTGTAAATGCAGAGCATTTTTCGCTGTGCATTCTCATAACCGCCCCAGAGCATATCGAGAAGCTCCCCATTATGATGCGAGCATATCTGTTCAGCCCTTGCCGCCTGACCCTCATCGAGAAAGGCAGAATAAACCGGACAGAAGCATTTGTCGCACCTTCGGTACATATCCTCGATACGAGCGGCAAAGAGTTTATCCGAAGACGTATCGTTCATCAGATAAATACGCCGTTATTCTCAAGCTCTCCTACGAGATCTTCGCCGATGAAACCAACGTTATACGGAGTAATGATATAAGTTAAATTTGCGACAGGCTTAAGGCTTCCGCCGTTAGCGTAAGCAACACCTACGAGGAAGTCAATGATTCTTCTCTTGTTGTCAGGAGAAGCTGTCTCGAGGTTAAGCACTACAGTTTTCTTAGCAATAAGGTGATCTGCGATCTGCTTAGCGTCTGTGAAAGCAGAGGGCTTAACAAGAACTACCTGAAGCTGAGCAGTTGTCTGGATATTAACTACCTTATTTCTTCTTCCGGTAGAAGCCTCTGCCGCAGGCTGCTCTTCAAACTCATTGTTTGCATAGCCTCGGTCATGGCGTGCATTCGGCATATCAGCCTGATCGTTGAAGTCCTCCTCATCTGAGAAGAAAAATTCCTTGATGTTTTCAAAAAGCTTCATAATTTACTCCCATTCTCCGCATTTTCAGTTGTTTTTCGGGACACAATGCGGCATATCCCTTTTGATTTTCTTTTTCTTTATTTTTTATTTATAAGTTCTTGCCCCGAAAAGGCCTGTACCTATTCTAACAAGTGTTGAACCATACTTTATCGCCTCAGCGTAATCATGGGTCATACCCATTGAAAGCACATCCATGCTGACACCGGGGATATTTTTTTCCTTCACCCTGAGGAAAAGCTCCTGCATACGGGCGAGGTATATATCTCCCGAAGCCGGCGGCGGGATCGTCATAAGACCGCACACACGGATATTTTTCATTTCGGAAATACAGCCGAGAAGCTCTTCAAGCTTATCAGGACTGACTCCGCCTTTGCTTTCTTCTGCGCCGATATTGACCTCGCACAGAACATTCATTACAACATTTTTTATCTGAGCCAGCCGGCTTATCTCAGCGGCAAGCCGCTGGCTGTCGACTGACTGGACAGCTGTTACTGAATCGACGATATATTTCACCTTATTAGTCTGCAAGCCGCCGATAAACTGAACCTCAGCCTCACTGCTGTAGCTGTCTTTTTTGGAGAGATACTCCTGCACCCGATTTTCGCCGAGGAGGTTTACTCCGAGCGAAACGGCATGATTCACAGCCTCGAATGAAACAGTCTTAGTGACAGCCATCAGGCGTATCTCATCATCGGGCTGCCTGTATTTTGCAGCAGCCTCTCCCATATTATACTGTATCCTTTTCAGGTTTTCGTCTATATACCGGAAATCGCTGCCCATACTATTCACCTTCTACCATAATATCATCATAGAGTGCAAGATAACCATTGTCATCATCATGCACCTTGGACAGAACATAATCGCTTCCCTCATAGATAACGTCTATCTTTCTGAACTCGACCTGTTCACCCTCCTGGATATAAACGCCCTTGAAGTTTTTAGTCACAACAGAAGTAAGCCCTGTTTCCTCGTCGATAACCTTTTCCTCCATTGGAAGGAATCTTATAGCCTCACGTGGAACCTTAAGACCGGTATAACTTCCCTGAATAAGATCGACCTCTTCACATCTATGCTGGACAAGCTCACTGTTGAACTGTCTGCATGACACGATTATTACGCTTTCAGCCGGATCTCCCTCGTCACGCACATCTATAACATTTGCCGAAAATGTTTCAGCAGACGAAGCAAATTTCAGTGAGACACGATCTCCGGCGGTATAATCTTTTTTTGTGTTATCGACTATTCCGGCGAGATACCACTCATAGCCGTCGACGAGCTTTCCTACGACAGAATCGGACTCCTCTCTTGTATCAGTGATCTCTCTGAGCTGTCCAGCAGTGATCGTATCTATGCTGCTCTTGGTGAGAACATCCTCATATCCGTCGCAGTAGCTTACGAAATATGCTGACTGATCGGAAGTTATAATTTCCGTCGGAGCGATAGTATTGCTTCGGAGCTGGGTGAGCTTAGTATTGATCTCGCCGACTCTGCCAGCAAAATCCACCTCTTCGTTTGTAACGAGCTGATATGTACTCAGCGCCACGAGGAGATCATCCTCCTGAGAACTTATATCCTCATAATCGCACATATCACGGTTATACAGGATATTTCGGTATGTTTCCTCGATATCGGACGAAAGCTCCGAAGGCTGGGCTGATTCAAGAGTACCGGGATTCTGTATCTTATCGATAACAGCCATCTCACTTGTAAGCTTTTCGATCTCTCTGTTGGCGAGGATCTGCTCATCGGTCTGATATACCTCAGCGATAACGGAGCCATTTCCGAGGCGTCCGCCGTCTGAAACCTTATAGTTGATGATACCTCCGCCGCCGTAGCTGATGACCTGCTCTGTGCGGATAAAAACGCCCTCGATGCTTACTGACGAGGTAGCGTCCGCCATAAGCGCAGTTTCGGTAGAGATTTCCTTATTTCTGAAGTTATAAGCGATACTCACAAAAACGATCATGAAGAGCAGCAGCACAATATTGCGAAGGATCTTAGTAAAAGCAATATTTTCCGTATTACCGGAACGCATTCACATCACCGTCTCAATCAATTTTTTCGGAAGCGTCGAGAATTGAAACTGTTCTTGCCGGAACGATAGTTGAAATAGCGTGCTTGAAAACAAGCTGCTGTTTTCCATCGCAGTCAAGTATCACCACATAATTATCGAAGCCTCTGATCATTCCCTTAAACTGGAAACCGTTTGTAAGGAAGATAGTAACGAGAATCTTGTCTTTTCTGCACTGATTAAGGAACACATCCTGCAGATTGATTGTCTTGTTCATACACATTCTCCATTCGTTTTATATTTCTGTAAAGGCAGACTTGTCCTTTTAGTTAAGTCCCGCCTGAGAGGTGCATTTCAAATTAAAAATACACACATTACATTATATCATATATTCCTGTAATTTGCTATACATTTTTTAGATTTTTCAAAAATTTCTGTTTTTTTATCAAATTCGCCCAAAATTATCCACCGAATCCGTTCATTTTTTCTAAACCACGTTAGCTGACGCTTGGCATATCGGCGGGTTTCCTGTTTTATTTTGTCGATACAATCATCGAGAGGCATCTGATTTTCAAAAAAAGGCACAAGCTCCTTGAAGCCGATGGCGTTCGCCGCAGTCTTCATTCCGCTTTCCTGCCAGAGGCTTCTCGCCTCATCGATGAGTCCAGCCTTAACCATCTCATCCACACGCAGATTTATTCTGTTATAGAGAACCTGCCGGTCAGCGTAGTCGAGTCCGATTATGAGTGAATCATACGGACTTTCCTCAAGGCGGCTCTCTGCTTTCAGCTCAGAGAACGTCCTGCCGGTTACATGGTACACCTCAAGCGCACGTATCACACGCACAAGATTATTCGGATGTATAGACTCAGCAGCCTCCGGATCGACCTCAGCAAGCTTCTGATGGAGCGCTTCATTTCCATGTTCCGCCGCAAAGTCATAAAGCTCTGCACGGTAAGCCTCATCGCTTCCGCCCTCGGAAAATTTAACATTATTGAGAAGCGAATCTATATAAAGCCCTGTTCCTCCGACGATTATCGGGAGCTTCCCTCTTCTGAGAACGTCCTCGATCTTTTCCTTTGCTAGTTTAACGTAATCAGCCGCACTGAAGGTTACTCCTCTGTCGAGGAAATCGATGAGATGATGTGGTATACCATCCATTTCCTCAGCCGTCGGCTTTGCTGATGCTATATCCATTCCCTTATATATCTGCATGGAATCAGCCGAGATCACCTCGCCGTTATATTCTTTAGCAAGAGCGATTCCGAGTCCTGTTTTTCCCGATGCCGTTGGCCCTGCAACGGCAAGAACAAAAGGTTTTTCATTATTCAATTTCCACACCTCCGGAAATTACGTCCGCCTGAACTGATGCTCGATATTACCCTTAGTCATTGTAAACATAACTGGTCTGCCATGGGGGCAGTGGCGGATCTTTTCGTTATAGTACACCTGTTCAGCAAGACTCTGAAGCTCACGTATATCGTTCTTATCATTCGCCTTTATAGCCGATTTGCAGGCAATATCATGCAGGATATCATCAAATACATGAGTCTGTGGATTCTGTTTTCCAAGCAGAAGATTTCCTGCTATCTCAGAAATGATGCTGTCGATATCAAGCTCCATCATAAAAGTCGGTACTGCCTTTATAACAACGCATGGCTTCTCTGTAAAATCAAAGGCAAATCCCATATCTCCGAGAAGTTCCTCATTGTTTTCAAGCGCATCGAATTCATTCATCGGCAGCAGCACTCTGCCCGGAGTCATTAGCATCTGACTGTACTGTCGGCAGTTCCTGCTTTTAAGGCGTTCAAATATGATGCGTTCATGGGCAGCGTGCTTGTCGATCATGACGACCATATCCCCTGCCTCAGCCATGATATAATTTTTGAAGGCTTCGCCTATGACACGTATTTCAGGAAGCTCTTCCTTTGGCTCTTCTGGCTTTTTCTGCGAAATCTCAGCCTTCACCGGAGCTTTTTCAAACGACTGAGAGCTGATATATCTGAAGCCTTCAACCGGCGAATTTTTCACTGCCGGCTCAGCGGCAGGTTCATCCGGACGCTTCACCTCAGCCATGGCTTCCTCCGGCTCGCACATTGGAACTTCAGTCACGGGCTTTTCCGCAGCATCAGCTTCCTCACGAGCTGGCATAAAATATGGCTTGACTTCTTCCGCAGCAGCGGCACGCTCTGCTTCCTCGATTTTTTCAACGGGAGTGAACATTATCTCCTGCTGTATAAGCTCTTCCTCCTGTTCAGGCTCAGCGCCCTCCGTCAGCCAGTCCACCTTAGGCTTAAGCTCGAACTCATATATCAGCCCATCATTCATCAGGGCATTCTTCACAGCAAAATAGATCGCATCGGTAATATTTTTTTCGTCAGTAAATCTCACCTCAGCCTTTGCAGGATGGATGTTTACATCCATCGCCGCCGGCGGAAGATCAAGCATAAGAATACACGCCGGAAACTTACCCGTCATGATCATATTTTCAAACGAGCTTTCCAGAGCTGCTGAACACAGCCTTGATTTGACATATCTGCCATTCACGAAAAAATTCTGAAAGCTCCTGTTATTTTTGGAGTAAAGCGGCTTTATAACATATCCGCTCACACGTACACCGTTGTGATTATACTCAACTGGTATCAGATCACGGGCAAAATCACGTCCATATACGGCATAAACCGCAGAATAAAGCTCTCCGTCACCGCATGAATTCAGCTCCAGCCTGTTGTCACGTATAAGCCGGAAGGCTATCTCAGGATGCGACAGGGCTATCTTCTGGATGATCTGGCTGACAGCATTTGCCTCAGTGACATCTTTTTTCATAAATTTCTGGCGTGCAGGTACATTATAAAAAAGGTCACGGATTATTATCGTCGTACCGTCCGGACAGCCGGATTCCTCATGCGATACCTCCACACTGCCTTCGATGCGGTAGAGTGTTCCATAAGTATCGCCCTCCTGTTTCGTCATAAGCTCTACTCTTGAGACTGCCGCAACTGACGCAAGCGCTTCGCCTCTGAAGCCGAGGGTATAAATATTATCGAGATCCGCCTTTGAGCCGATCTTGCTCGTCGCATGGCGGAGAAACGCTGTCGGAACTTCATCAGATGCCATTCCGCAGCCGTCGTCAGTAACTCTCATATACGTAGTTCCGCCGTTTTTGATCTCAACGGTTATGTGCGCTGCACCTGAATCTATTGAATTTTCCACCAGCTCCTTGATCACCGAGGATGGTCTTTCGATCACCTCTCCGGCAGCGATAAGCTCTGAGATCTCCTTGCTGAGTACCTTTATTGACGGCATATTTTTCTCCTTTCCCTGCGTCGGCATATATGGTTATTTTCGGCATAGGAATGCTTCATTTACAGTACCGTTTCCATTCCGATCTTCTGTACCTTTAGCCCGCATTTCTCGTAGAATTTCATTGCTGCTTCGTTGCACGCCCATACATTGAGTGTAACGTTATAGCATCCGTTCTCCCTTGCGTAGCTCAGGACATATTCATAAAGCTGTGATCCAATATGCTGACCTCGGGTATTCTCATCCACGCACAAATCATCAATATACAGCGTCTTAACGGCAGTAAGCGCACCCTTGCCGTCGCTCTGCTGAAAGACGCAGAACGCATATCCAAGAACACAGTCCTGATCGTCACAGGCTACAAATATCGGCTTGTCGTCATCCCTGATAAGCTCAGCAAGCTGAGCGTCATCATATTTTCTCGCACCGTTTCTGAAGAGATCCGGACGTCCTTCGGCATGGACTGCACACACCTGATAAAGCAGCTTTCCGAGTACCGGAATGTCTTTAGTTTCAGCTCTTCTTATGTTCATCATATCAGATCTCCTCTTTAAATTTATCATTCATTTCCTCAGAAAAACGAAAGCTGTGAATCCTCATATCCTAGTTTATACGCTGAGATGATATCCTTCATGTTATAGAGAATCCCGTACCGGTCGCACTCAGCTGTAAAAAGCTTCCATAATTTTTCTGCTCTTGGCGAGGTACAGTAATACCTGTCGCCGTACCTGCGGATATACTGGTTCTTAATTTCGTCATCTCCGGTTATCTCATCAAGCTTTCTGTAGTAATACTCACGCTGATCATCTCTCAGCGTGACGCCGAATGACGGATAGATAAATCTCGCTCCGCATTCATGAGCCGAGCGGATAATTGCTGTGATATTTTCATCGCTGTCCTCGATGAAGGGGAGTACGGGCATCATTGTAATTCCCGCAAATAGTCCCTCTCCGGTAAGTCGGGCAACAGCGTCAAAACGTTCAGACGCTGAAGAAACTCTCGGTTCAAGCTTTCTGCAAAGCTCATCATCGGCACAGGTAACAGTTATGTTGCAAAGCACCGGAGAATGCTCGGCTATCTCCATGAAAACGTCGCTGTCACGCACGATCAGCGCACTCTTCGTCTGGACTGCAGCACCAAAACCATACGCTGAGATAAGCTCGAGCGCATGACGTGTAAGCAGCTCCTCCCTCTCAAATGGATTGTAGGGATCGCCCATTGCACCAGTACCGACGATCCCGCTGCGTATCTTCCGCCTCAGCTCGTCACGGAGGATCTGAAGGGCATTTTCCTTTGCACACACCTCATCAAAGCTCTCTATTCCATAACAGCTGCTGCGGCTGTCACAGTATATACAGCCATGGCAGCAGCCTCGATAGAGGTTCATATTATAGTCCGTCCCGAACCAGCTTGCAGATTTATTCCGCTGAAGTATCGTTTTTGCCGGAACAGTTTTCATATCGCCATCACCGCTATCCTATCATACTCAGCATATCCCTGAGCAGCTCACGGCATTCAGCATCAGTAAGCTCGTCAATATTAGTTTTCTCAAGCATATCGATCGCCGCCTCACGGCTTACTGCACCGAAGCTTATCTGACCTGCGGATTCTGAGTTTTCAACAGTTTTTTCCGCATTGTGGGAATGCTCCATCTCCTCGAGAAGCTCTCTTGCACGGCTCACTACCTTTGCAGGCAGTCCAGCAAGCTTCGCTACATCAACTCCGTAGCTTTCATCGACTCCGCCTCTGACGATCTTCCTCAGGAAGCGTATCGATCCGCCATGCTTATTCACAGCAATGCTGTAGTTTTTGACTCCCTCAAGCTCATTTTCAAGACCGATAAGCTCATGGTAATGCGTAGCAAACAGCGTCTTGCAGCCGAGCTTTTTCGAGGTGCAGATATGCTCAGCAACTGCACGGGCAATACTCACGCCGTCAAAAGTGGAGGTTCCTCTTCCGACCTCGTCGAGAATAACAAGGCTCTGCGGAGTTGCATTCTTCAGGATATCCGAAACCTCGCTCATCTCGACCATAAAAGTACTCTGTCCGGCGGTAAGATCATCAGATGCACCAACTCGGGTGAAGATCTTGTCCACAACAGAAATTTTCGCTGAATCCGCAGGCACGAACGATCCGATCTGTGCCATAAGAACTATAAGTGCAGTCTGTCTCATGTAGGTTGACTTACCTGACATATTCGGGCCGGTAATGATGGACATACGGCTTGATTTTGTGTCGATGTAAACATCGTTCGGCACGAACATCTCATCATTGAGCATCAGCTCAACCACAGGATGTCTGCCGGCTTTAATGTCGACAGCTCCGTCGATCGAGATATCGGGCTTCACGTAAAGATTGCGCAGGGCAACGTTTGCAAAGGATGCGAGAACATCGACAGCTGCGATAGCCGAGGCAGTTTTCTGCACGCTTTCAAGCTTCGTCGCAAGGTAATCCCTCACCTCAGCAAAAATATCTGCCTCAAGCGAGAGCGCCTTATCCTTAGCTCCGAGGATACTGTTTTCGGCATTTTTAAGCTCCTCGGTAATAAATCTCTCGCAGTTTGCAAGCGTCTGCTTTCTGATATATCCCTCAGGAATGAGGTCATAATACGAACGTGTCACCTCGAGATAATAGCCGAACACTCTGTTGAAGCCTATTTTCAGATTCTTTATGCCCGTAGCCTCACGCTCACGCTGTTCGATGCCGTCGATCATTTCCTTTCCGTGAGTCATAATATGCCGCAGGGAATCAAGCTCCTCATTGAAGCCATCCCTGATGACTCCGCCGTCCTTTACTGAAACCGGAGGTTCGTCCATTACAGCATTTTCAACGAGCTGAACGATCTCTCTCAGCTCGGAAATCTCACTGTTATACTGAGCGATGAGTTTTGATTCGCCGAGCTTATCAAGCTCAGCCTTAATGTAGGGAAGCTGCATTGCCGTTGCAGAAAGCGATTTCAGATCCCTTGGATTTGCAGTTTTGTACATGACCTTTGTCATGAGGCGCTCGAGATCATAAACCCTGTCGAGAAGCTCTGTTATCTCGCCCAGCACCACGCTCTTGCGGTAAAGCGTCTCTACCGCATCAAGACGTTCAATAATACGTGCCGGACTTTTCAGCGGCTGCTCGATCCAGTTTTTCAGCAGACGGCGTCCCATCGAGGTTTTAGTGCTGTCCAGCACCCACAGAAGAGAGCCTTTTTTCTCCTTGCTGCGGAGAGTTTCCGTAAGTTCAAGATTGCGCCTTGCGTTAAGGTCAAGCCCCATGAAGGCTTCGCCGTTTGCAAGCTCGATCGAAGTAAAGCGTGATACTGAGGTTTTCTGGGTATCATTTATGTAATCAAAAAGTCCGCACGCAGCTGCGCAGTCAGCACCATTCTCGGTGATACCAAGCTCCATGACCGACTTAACACTGAATACTCCGGCGAGCATATTCCTCTGCACCGAAGGAGAAAAGCACTCGGAATCACGAAGCGTGACCGCACAGTCAAGGCGTGTCTTTATAAAATTTGCGACATTTTTCAGTGACAGAAAGCTGTCCGGAAAAATCACTTCAGCCGGACGGCAGCGTGACAGTTCATTTATAACTCCCGCCTCAAGCTCTTTTCCCTCAAAGCAGCTCAAGGAAGCCTCACCAGTTGAAACGTCAGCTGATGCAACTGCACAGGCTTTATTCTGTTCATCATAGAAAATGCTGCAAATGTAGTTATTCGTGCCGTCATCGAGCATACTGCTGTCAGTGAGAGTTCCGGGCGTTACGACCTTTACAACGTCACGCACAACGATTCCCTTTGATTCCGACGGATCAGTAAGCTGCTCGCAGACAGCAACCTTAAAGCCCATGTCAATCAGCTTTTTAATATAGATCTCAGCAGAATGAAAGGGCACTCCGCACATTGGGGCACGCTCCTCAAGTCCGCAGTCCCTGCCGGTAAGCGTAAGCTCCAGCGCCTTTGAAACAACGACTGCATCGTCAAAAAACATCTCATAAAAATCCCCCAGACGGAAAAACAGCACGCAGTCCTCATACTTATCCTTGACCTCAAAATACTGCCGCATCATCGGGGATATTTTACTTCTGTCGATCTCCATTGTGTGAAATCTCCTTTCATTCTATGAATTAAGTCAAATACGGGCGAACACCTGCGTTCGCCCATATTCTGAAAATAAATCTTTTCTCTCCTTGAAGAGACATTACCGCTCAGCGGCTTAGTGGCAGCCTGAGCAGGATGAACAGCTTCCGCTGCAGCCGTGTGAGATCTGGCATGTATCCGGATCCTCGCCGTTTGCACACATTGTAATGATCTGCTGAACATCGCCAACGAGCTGCTCAAGAGCTGTCTGAGCCTCGTTGAACTTAACCATTCCGTCACGGCTCATGATCTGAGCGTAGAGTGATCTCATATCCTGATCGAGCTGCTTTACCTTTTCCTCATCCTTTTCGGGACTGCTCATCTCCTGATTGATATTCATTCTGATAATATTGAACTCACCAATGAGCTTCTGAAGCTCCTGATCATTGTCGTTGTTCTCCTTAGCGGTCATGTAAGCCTTATAGCGCTCATCCGCCTGAAGTGCCTTTCCAAGCTCTCTTGCCATTGTCATGATATCCATAGTTATATCTCCTTTAAATTTATTTTATAATTTCATTGAAATTATATTAGCATTAATTTTCACTGTCGCTGATGTTTATAGTATACAGCATCTCTTTTGGATTTCCGCCATATTGATAAGCATACACATATAATTGATTATCAGTAACAAAATCCAGTTTAAAATTCACATAATCATTTTCGCTGTAGAAAACGTATTGTTTGATCAGTTTTTCTGTCTCAAACGAATAGAGCGATACGGCATATTTACGAAAGCTGCCGTCTTTTTCTCCTACGGAAATATTTGCAGCTGCGCTTCCGTCGGGTGAAATATCGATACAGCTGAGCTGATACATATCCGGATCGAGTGAAAGATCAAAATCAGTAAGCTCATACGTTTCCAGATCGAGCTTTGCATATCCGCAAAGCTCATCTTTTCTTGACTTAAAAAGAATGAGCGAATCTCCCACAGATTCCACCGGAACATAATTTGCTTCGCCAGATTCATACGGCAGCCGGAAATCTTCACCTTTACTGAGATCATACACTCCTGCACCAGCGATGAATTCATGGTTTACTATGAAGTAATAAAACCGATCATCGTCGATCTTACCTCTGTATTCAGCATTCATCTGAGAGTTATCCTCTGGGATTCTGATAAGAAGGGAACGCTCTCCTGATTCTGTTTCAAGCCAGAGTTCTTCATCATCGATTATTTTTCCCCAGCCAGCCATCTCAAATTCTCCGCCTCCGGAATATTCCTCTTCCAGCCGACGATATTCTTTATTCTCATTCAAGGAAAGATCAAGCTCCGTAACACTGCTGTCAGAAAGCATCAGCTGCTCTGTTTCATCCACAGTGATCTCCTCAGATATTTCCGTTGTAACTGATTCAGTATCAACGCCGCTTTTCTGTTCAGTACTGCATCCCGTGAAGATGAAAAGTACGCTTAGCAGCAAAATCCTGATTTTCATATATTCCTAAACCATCTTACCGATAACAGCCCAGTTTTTCACCTCAGTCACCTCGATATCAACGAACTGACCAATAAGCGAGCTGTCGCCGGGAAACTCAGCGATAATAAATTCATTGCTCTTACCGGTAAGGAAGCCCTCATGCTTTTTGCTTTCGCCGTCGGCAAGAATCCTCATACGCTTGCCGAGAAAGCGCCTATAGTGCTCTGTCGAGATCTCACGCTGCACTTCGAGAAGTCTGCGCATTCGGAGTCCCTTTGTCTCCTCAGATATCCTGTCCTCTATCAGCGCAGCCTTAGTACCGGTACGCTTTGAGTAGATGAATGAGTAGATATTGTCATACTTCACCCTGCGGATAAGCTGAATTGTTTTCTCAAAATCCTCATCGCTCTCATTCGGAAATCCGACGATCAGGTCAGTAGTGAATGAAAACTCCGGATCCTTTGAACGCAGATAATCAACGATCTCAAGATACTTCTCAGCAGTATACCTTCGGTTCATACGCTCAAGTACATCATCACTTCCGCTCTGTACAGGAAGATGAAGATGCTTTGCGACCTTATCGCACTCGAGTATTGCATCAAGAAGCTCTTTTGAAGCATCCTTCGGATGTGAGGACATGAAGCGTATC
Organism: Ruminococcus sp.; assembly: GCA_045128995.1. GTDB lineage: Bacteria > Bacillota > Clostridia > Oscillospirales > Ruminococcaceae > Ruminococcus. The sequence goes on along the minus strand of JBGVIW010000061.1, from coordinate 24,742 downwards.
ACAAAATCTCCCTCGATATCATTCAGCCTGCGCAGAAGCTGAGGGAATGTCATGCCGCCAGCGAGATCATTGCCATAGGAGTTCACATTCTGACCAAGCAGCATGATCTCCTTATAACCCTGAGCAGCAAGCGCAGCTACCTCATTTATAATATCCTCAGCACGTCGGCTGCGCTCTCTGCCTCGAACATAGGGAACGATACAGTAGGTGCAGAAATTATTGCAGCCGAACATTATCGGAACCGAAGCCTTGAATGAACTTTCCCTTATCTGAGGTATTCCCTCTGAAAAATCGGCATACTCAGTGATATCCGCAGCAAATTTTTTCCCGTCCAGACAGTCAGAAAGAAGTCCCGGAAGTGAATTCAGTGCAGATGTTCCAAGCACAAAATCCACCTGTGGATATGATCTGCGTATCTTTTCAGAAATATGCTCCTGAGCAGTCATACAGCCGCTGATACCAATGATGAGCCACGGCTTAAGTTCCTTTAGTTTTTTCATACTGCCGACTATTCCAAAAACCCTGTCCTCAGCATTTTCACGCACGGCGCAGGTATTTAGTATTATCAGATCAGCTTCCTTCTCGTCCTCAGTAAAGCTATAGCCCATACTGTCGAGAAGTCCTTTTATCTTCTCACCGTCAGAAACATTAAGCTGACATCCGAAGCTGCGGACATAAGCCTTAGTACATTTTCTGCTGAAGATCTGGGATCTGATCTTAGTGATCAAAGCATTATTTTCAGTCAAAACGGCACTCCCTTCCGGAAATTTTACAATCCTTATAATTATAACACAAAAATCCTTTTCTTTCAAGAGATTGCAATAATTTTTTCATTCTCGCCTCAAAACGAGACATTTTCTTTTGATAACGTATATCTTTACATCTTGATCTTGGATGGGCATATCCACACTCCAAAGCAAAAGCCGCTTCTGGCGAGCAGAAACGGCTTTTAATGAATTATTATTAATTTTCCTTAAGCTCAAGCTTTACCGCATCGAACTCCTCGACGATCTCCTTCTCCGGAGGTGCTGTAAGGAGTGAAACGACTACGATAGCTATAGTTGCAGCGACGAATGCCGGAAGAAGCTCATAGATAGCCCATGGACCGCCGAGAGTACTGATTCCGAACTTCCATGCAAATACCATGATTCCGCCAACGACCATTCCCGCAAGCGCACCCCACTTGTTTGATCTCTTCCAGAAGAGTGCTGCAAGCATTACTGGTCCAAAGGTTGCACCGAAGCCTGCCCACGCAAAGGATACGATCTCAAATACTGAACTGTTCGGATCCCATGCAAGAATTACTGAGAGCAGTGCGATAACGATAAGAACTGCTCTTGCGCAGAGCATCTTCTTTTTCTCATCGAGCTTGATCTTGAAAACTCCTCCGAGGATATTCTCTGACATACTTGATGATGCAGCGAGAAGCTGAGAATCTGATGTAGACATTGTACAGGCAAGAATTCCAGCGAAGATCAGTCCTGCAAAGAGAGCAAGAATCACTCCGTTTTCACTCATAAGCTTAGCGATCTCAATTACTACTGTCTCAGACTTGTCGATCACATCGCCCTTTTCATTAACAGAAATGAGAGTATTGATATCACCCTTTGCTGAAAGAGTATTTCCAATGAAACCAATGAAAATAGCGATTGCCATTGAGATAACTACCCAAACAGAAGCAATTCTTCTTGATGTCTTGATTTTCTTCTTATCATCGATAGCCATGAATCTGAGGAGGATGTGTGGCATTCCGAAGTATCCAAGTCCCCATGCAAGTGTTGATGCGATGGAGAGGAAGCTGTATTCACTTGACGAATTTCCAAGAAAATCATGCTGATTAGTCATGGAGAAATATCCTGTAAGAGACTGTGCATTATCAACGACAGCATCGAATCCGCCTGCTGTATGAACGCCAAAGATAACGAGAATGATAAGAGCAAGTGTCATAACTATACTCTGCATAAGGTCGGTTGTACTTGCAGCAAGAAAGCCGCCGATGCTTGTGTAGGCAATAATAATCACCGCACTGATTATCATTGCAAGGTGATAATCCATTCCAAAAAGGCTCTCAAAAAGAGTTCCGCAGGCAGCAAAGCCTGACGCTGTATAAGGCACAAAGAAGATCAGGATGATCGCTGCTGCAATACCCATGAGGATATTCTTGTTGTCACGATAACGGTTTGAGAAAAAGTCCGGAATGGTGATCGAGTTTTTGCATCGCTGAGTATATACTCTGAGCGGCTTTGCCACGAGGAGCCAGTTCACGTATGTACCGATAGCAAGACCGATAGCAGTCCAGCCTGCCTCAGACGCACCGCTGAGATAGGCAACTCCGGGAAGTCCCATAAGCAGCCAGCTGCTCATATCAGAAGCCTCAGCACTCATTGCAGTTACAATAGGGCCAAGCTTTCTTCCTCCGAGGTAGAAGTCGCCGACGTTGCTGTTCTTTTTTGAACAGACGATACCCACGACTACCATTACAGCAAGATACGCCACAATGGTAACCAGGATCCAGATAAGATTTGATTCCATAAATTTTGTATGATTAGATTATCTAAATCATACGCCTCCTTTCAGGTTAATAAAGTTAGATACTTTTATTATACACCGAAAACACATCCACGTCAAGAAGAAGTGGTAAATTTGTGATAAAACAGTGAAACTCATCGTTTTTCGCACAACGCTGATTGTGTCAACAGTCTCACTAGGAAAATTTTGTAAAAACACTTTAATACTAACAACTTTTATTGTCAAATTTGTATAAAGATGCGTTTTTTATTTCGATTATTTGCCTAATTCGTAGAAAATGCAAAATTGCATTGACAGAACTTTTCAAGTGTGTTAGAATTAAGTAAACACTGATTATTATCGGTTTTTGTAAAAACGGGCAAAGCGCACCTGTATTAAGGAGGAGATTGCTTTGTATCAGACTAACCTTGCCGAAACAAGTCACCGCACCGAAGAAATTCATCTCAGCACCAACATACTAAAAGAATGCATTAAAAAAAGACGTCTTTATTACATACTCAAGCGTATTTTCGATTTCACTACCAGCCTTATTGCTCTTATCGTGCTTAGTCCACTGTTTCTGATCCTGTCTTTGCTCATTTTTATCGATGATCCCCACGGCAGCCCGTTTTTCGTACAAAGACGAGTAGGCAAAAATGACCGGTATTTCAGATTCTATAAATTCAGAACTATGGTCGTTAACGCCGAATCTATGCTCAGTGACCTTCAGGAACAGAACGAAAAGGATGGTCCTGTCTTCAAGATCAAAAATGACCCGAGAATTACTCGTATCGGTAAATTCCTGCGAAGGACAAGCCTTGATGAGCTTCCTCAGCTTATCAATATTCTCAAGGGTGATATGAGTATCGTCGGCCCTCGTCCCGCTCTTCCGAGAGAGGTCGAGAAATATTCTGCTGTCCACTCTCAGAGACTGCTCGTGAAGCCGGGGCTCACCTGTTACTGGCAGGTAAGCAGGAATCGTGATGATATCAGCTTCGATGAATGGATGGAGCTTGATCTGAAGTATATCCGTGATCAGTCATTCTGGCTGGATATCAAGCTCATTTTCAAAACCTTTATGGTAGTCCTCACCGGTCAGGGAAATTAGTTCAGCACAATAAAGATCCCGCTGAAGCGTATTAAAACGCTCCGGCGGGATTATTTTTATATTTCTGTCCGGATACTGCTTCCGGAGAGCGATTTTGTTATCACAAGCTTGTTGTCGATGCGGCTTTTCAGTTCGGAAACGTGAGAGATTATTCCTACAAGCCGCTTGCCGTCGGCAAGCTTTGAAAGCATATCAACCGTAAGCCGGAGCGTGTTTTCATCAAGCGTTCCGAAGCCTTCGTCTATAAACATCGAATCAAGCCGCACTCCGCCGCTTCCTGCCTGTACAGTATCCGAAAGCCCAAGTGCAAGCGCTAGTGACGCCATAAATGATTCTCCGCCTGAGAGAGTTGATACATCACGCCACTGTCCTGTACAGCGATCAAGAACCTCAAGATCAAGTCCGCTCTGAGAACGCAGGCTTCCAGCCTCACGTCGGCACCTGAGGGTGAACATCCCGTCAGTCAGCGCAGTAAGGCGCTTATTTGCAGCGGCAATGACCTGTTTGAAATAGTACTGCTGGATGTACGTTTCAAAGCTGATCTTCACCTTGCTTGAAAGCTGACCGCTGACGGCTGAATAGACCTCTGAAACTACTGCCCATTCCTGCTCAGCGGCAGTACGCTGAACGGCAAGCTTTTTAAGCTTCCTAAGAATCTCACCGTTTCGGTCTGTGATCCTGCTGAGTCTGTTCTCCTGAGAGCGCAGCTCTTCAAGTTTCTCAGCACGCTGATCATACTCCTCAGTAAGAACTGATATGTCAGTAAAAGTTCCGTCACCTATCTCGTTCTGAAGAGTCCGAACAGCTGCCTCAGCCTTGCTCAGCCTGTCTCGAAAAGTGCTGAGTGACGCTTTCATCGCCCGAACCGTCTTATCGTCAATTACAGCAGCAAGGTATTCCTCCTCAGAAGCAAATCCCTTCTCTGCAAGTCCGGCAGAAAAGCTCACAGAAAGCTGCTGATGCCCGCTGTGCAGAAGCTCCAGCCGCTCGTTTATATCAGCTATCGATTTTTTTGCAGCAGTGTGCGAGGATGAGATCCTTCGGAGCGATGATTCAGCTTGATCGCCGAGCCGGACGATCTCATCAATCCTGCGCTCGGATGCCTTAATTTTTTGCTTTATATTTTTCTGATCCTCTTGAAAGGATACTCCGCATTCATCGAGCTGGTTCTTAACAGCCTCCAGTCCAGCACGTATTGCCGACAGCTTTGCATTCTGATCAGTTTCAGCAGCGGAGGCAAGCTCCGCCTGTTTTTCCGCAGTATTTACCTCTTCCTCAGTCGGACAGCTTTCTGGAAAATCTGCCGGAGAGGGATGCACTCTCGATCCGCATACTGGACACGGCTCTCCCTTTGAAAGCTCCTTCGCCATTATACCTGCCTGCGCACTATGGAATCTGCTTCGCAGCTCAAGCGCTGCACATTTGAGTCTTGCCGCCGTGAGAGTCACCTCCTGAGCCTTACAGCTCTCACTATCAAGCTCAGCCGCCTTGTCACGATATTCTCCGATAAGCTTTTCGGATCTCTTAAGTTTTTCACTCATGAGCTTCAGTTCATCAGCTTCGCCGAGAAGCTTCTTCGCCTGCATAAGCTCATCCTCACAGATTTTCAGCTTCTCAGAATAGCTTTCCGCATCTTTTAGTGCCGAAGAAAGCTTATCTTCCGCTTCAGCGATCTCACTCTGCCTCAGATCTCGTTCACGCTTCAGCGGAGCGAGCGTTAACGCTGATTCCGCACGCTCAAGTGCTGCCGCTCTGTTTTCATGCTCCGGAAGCTGTTTCCGGAGCTTTTCAAGCTCCTCCTGAGAAGAATTCAGTGATTCGATCAGGCGGTTCTGATTTTTTCCCGACGCAATAGCCGAGTTCAGCTCATTAAGGACATGATTCTCCTTTTCGATACTGCTCAGGAGCTGAGCAAGCTGCTTCTGGTCGCTTTTAATGCAGCTGCCGAGAAGCTCTGATATCTGAGATATCTGCTCCGGTGCATCAATAAGTCTGCTGATCGCAAGACTTTCATCCGTCTCCGAAAAGAAACCGATCTGCTCAAGCTCACGGATAATATCCTCACGTATTTTATCACGTCTGTCGGAGCATTCACGATTCAGTTTTTTAAGCTCATCCTGAATGCTGCTGTAGAGCGATGTCCCGAATATTTTCTGAAACAGCTTCTTGCGCTCATCGCTTTTTAGCGTCAGTATTTTCTGAAAATCGCCCTGAGCGATCATGACCGTCTGGGCGAACTGCTTTCGTGTCAGACCGATTATCTCATATATTTTTGCGTTCACATCATCGATCCGGTTGAATTCTTCTCCAGTACTGAGATCAGTAAGCTTAGCCGAATGCAGCTCCTTTGTCAGCTCACCGGCAGCAGCTCCTCGCTTTTTCGCACGCATATACTCAGGATTGCGTTCTATACGGTAATTCTTTCCCTTGTGGCAGAATTCATATTCAACATACGTTTTATCCGCAGGTGCGGCATAATCCGACCGGAATGATTTTCCCGTACGTTTTTCAGTCCCGCCGCTTGCTTCTCCGTAGAGCGCAAAGGATATCGCATCAAAAATCGTAGTCTTTCCAGCGCCGGTATCACCGGTAACAAGGAATACTCCTGTTTCTCCAAATTCCGAGAAATCAATCTCCGTCAGCCCTGCATATGGGCCAAACGCTGACATTACAAGTCTCAGCGGTCTCATGCGTTCTCTTCACCCAGCCTTTCGATTATACTTTTTATCAGCTCAGACTGCTCCTCAGTCGGCGGTACGTCGTTATTCATAAGACGGAAAAAATCCTCAAAAAGCTCAACGGGAGTTTTACTGGTGATATCTGCACCCTCGTCTATCTCCTCGGGAGAGCCAGTCTTTGAGTTTTCAACAGCAAACTTCATCATGTTGGGGAAAACCGTAAGCAGTGATATTCTCGCATCTGGCGGAACTATCTCGTCACTCACCGTTACCCTCACATAATCCTCAGAATATGGCTTCTCCATAAGCTCGGCAAGCGTTCCCTTCACCTCACGCACTTCATGCACCGCCTCAAGCGGGATCTTTTCTATCTCAACATCGCCTTTTTCACGAAGCGTAACAATCGTCACGCTCTTGTGATGATTTGCTTCAGAGAATGAATACTTCATCGGTGAGCCGCAGTAACGCACCTCAGGACGCTGGACATACTGTGCTCCATGGATGTGCCCCATCGCTGCGTAATCAAACTCCCTGAAATTTTCAGCTGAAATATTATCAAGTCCTCCGACTGCAAAAACCTCCGAATCGCAGATCTGCGCTCCTGTCACAAACTGATGGCAGACTATCACCTTCCGAACAGAAGCATCCAGCTCAGCATCCTCGATAACAGTCCTCACTGCGTCATCGTAGTTCTGGATCTGCGCATCAGGGAAGTATTTCCTCACATCGGCTGGTCGTATAAACGGAAGCAGACACACATCAATATCCCCGTATTCATCACTGATGCGGTGAATCTCAAGGTTCCCGCTGAAGCGACCGCAGATGTGGATGCCGCTCAGCTCAACAAGTCCGGAGAGATATTCCAGCCTCTGCGGTGAGTCGTGGTTGCCGCTGATTATAAATACCGGTATCTTCAGTCCGCTGAGCTGCATCAGAAAATCATTGAACAGGCTCATCGCCTCCGCAGTCGGATTCGCCTTGTCATAGACATCTCCGGCAATAAGCACTGCCCCGCAGCTTTCTCTTTCAGCGATCCCAGCGATCTGCTCAAGCACCATCCGCTGGTCATCTATAAGATTCACATCATTAAATCGCCTTCCAATGTGAAGATCCGAAATATGCAGAAATTTCATATTTTCCTCCTGAATCTCAAAATCCTGCGGAAAAGATCCGCAGGATTTTTATGTTTTATAATACCGATTCCGGCAGTGATGTAAGAAGCTGAGCTATCCTCTTCTGGACTGCAAGAGCATCCATATTGCTTATACCATCGCCACGCTGGTACACATCAGCATTGCCGATCTGCTCGGCTGTAAGCGTTCCGCCGGGAGTTACGACATGAACCATGATCACTACAACATCCGTGATAGTAAGCTCGCCGTCACCGTCGGCATCGCCATATACTCCGGTACCGCTCTTGACAACCGTAACGGTACACTCGCAGACTGTATCGCCTGCTACGGCGTAGATGACAGCTGTTCCCTCTCCGACCGCAGTAACATTGCCGTTGTCAACCGACGCAACCTTTGTGTTGTCGGTCAGCCATGTTACCGTCGTTCCGTCAGGCACATTAAGCACCGTCAGCAAAGCTGTATCTCCCGGTGCTAAGGTGAGCTTTGTCGGAAGTATCGATGGTGTAACAGATGGAGTTACTGACTCCGAGATCGTGAAGGTGACAGAATCACGGGTACTGCTGCCCTGCGAATTCTTGGCAGTTGCTGTGATGGTAACTGTGCCGTAGCCGATGATCTTCACTCGGTTATCGCTGAGGATCATCGCTATCGCTTCGTCGCTCGTTGACCATTTTATAGAATTGATATTCTCGCCGGTGTAGTCGATATTGAATACATTCAGTGCATAAAGCTGGGACGCATCCGGCTCGATAAGTTCAAGCTCCGGCGGCGGCTCTACGGTGAAGGTTACTGAATCTTCCTCCGAATTTATACTACCGCCTACCCAGACTTCAATAGTAACTTCACCCGCACCAACAATTGTAACATAGCCTGATTGATCAACTGTTGCTACGCTCTCGTCACTGGACTGCCATTGAATAGTACTATAACCATAACCATAATAATCCAGACTGAATGAATTTCCGAAATATATATCAGATTTATCAGGTTCAGAGAGACTTATGTAAGCAGGCTGAATAGTTGTGGTCTCCAATTGTCCCACGCAAACATAAAACGTTATGCTATCTGACCAATATTCATTTCTGGCAGTGATCGTAATCGTGAAGTCCTGCTCATAATATTTGCTGTCACAGTATACAGTCACTTGTCCGTCTTTATCGACTCTTGCAACATCGGGATTACTTGATTCCCAGCTTGTGGGCACTCCATAAGCGCCCAACGGATAGCTTTCTATTGTAAAAGTTTCGCTGCTTCCAAATATATAAATTGTCTCGCCATCATACGTCTTATCCACCACGAACCGATAATTATCATTTGGCTCTTCCTCGACCGTATAAGTCAGGGAATCCTCGACAACACTTCCGCCGCCGTAGCCGTAGACCGTGAATGTAACCTCGCCTGCCGCAAGGAGAGTTACTGTTCCGTCGGAATCAATGGACGCAATATCCTCATCGCTGGAGGTATACTCAACATATGAACAGCCGCTGGTTTCAACATCCAGCGCAAATATATCGCCGACATAGTACTGTTCAGTAATATCGCCGATGGAAACGTAGGATTCAGATGAAAGTATCTGCTGATCTCCGAGGTATACTTCGTCATTGATCTCGAGGACAGCGATCTGCGGCTCTGCATAGGAATATTCCGTCTCGGGAGCTTCAGCTCCGCTTGAAGTAGTTGTTGAAGTATCCCACTCCGGACGTTCATCATCCGTGAGGATAAAATTCAGCGTGTCTCCGAGCGCCGTGCCCAGATCTCCGACAGAAGCTCCTGCGGAGAAAAGCGGCACTGAAACTGACGACGCCGCAACGAGTGAGGCTGCCAATGCAGCAATTTTCTCCTTTAATGTATTCATGATTCAACCTCCTTAATATACGACCAATGGAGACAGGGTCACTGTCTCCATTGTAGTGTATAATTTATTCCATATAGCTCTCAGGGAGTGAATCAATGAGCTGAGCGATCTTCTTCTGAACTGCAAGAGCATCCATGTTGCCGATGCCGTCACCTCTCTGATAAACGTCAGCGCAGATGATCGCAGCTGCGTCAAGTGTACCGCCGGGAGTTGACATATGAACCATGATCGCTACAACGTCTGCGATCTCTACTGCACCGTTGAGATCTGCATCACCATAGATAATTTCATCGTCTCCGTCAGTTGTTGTAGGAACATCAGGATCAGTAGCTGGATCTGTTGTAGGTTCAGTTGCAGGATCTGTAGTCGGCTCAGTATCAGGCTCATCACCGCCGCCGGAAAGAACATAGAGATCCTCAGGAAGCTCATCGAGAGTGATGCAGTAATCGCTCTGATATACAGCTGCAAGAGCATCGGGATCCTGATATCTGTCGCTCATGACATGATCAGTATACCAAGGACAGAAGTAAAGCCAGCCAGCGTCCTCAACAACCATGTTTTCAACTGTAGGAACAGTGTCGTTCTCGGACATTGCGATCATCTTTCCACCGTCAACGAGATCATAAATGTAGTTGAAGATAGAAGAAATTGCGCTGAAGTTAGGGCCGCTTGTAAGACCGTCATCTCTGTTATTGTCAACATTATACTTATCGTAAGCTACGATATCAACGTACTCATCGCCGGGATACCAGTTCTCTGAATTAGAGTGAGCGTAGCTGTTGTACTCCCAGATAAGGTTGTGGAGACCGTACTCTTCTGTAAGAGTTGTATAGAGAAGCTTCCAGAGTTCCTTATAAACCTCACAGCCTCTGTCGCCCCACCAGAACCATGCTGTACCGTCGCCGTATCTTCCTTCATTACCCTGAGCCTCGTGGAGAGGTCTGAAGATAAGGGGAACGTTATTTTCCTGAAGGATGAGGAGCTGCTCAGCGAGATCAGCCATAGCAAGCTGGAAGTATTCATACTCCTTAGTTCCCTCGATCACAGCATTAGCAGTATTAAATGTACCGTTTGATGCCTGATAATTCTTATATGTGCATTTTGTCCAATCGAGAGCGTCACCAAGCTCATAGTTCTCGAAGTCGATCGGAACATTGATATGCCATGAAGCAGTAGCGATACCGCCCTTATTGTTTACCCAGTCAATAATACGCTCTGTTGTACCATCATCCCAGCCGTAGAGCGGATTATAGTTCATCACATCAAAGCCTCTGATAGCAGGAAGCTCACCGGAGATACCCTGAATATACTCGAACTCGAGGTCATAATTTACAGTGCTGTAGTTTCTGTTCTGCTGGTTGTAGCTGTACTTCTTGCCCTCGGGGCTTACGCAGTTCCATACGAAGGTTGAGCCGTCATCAGCTGTAGAAACATCATCGGGATTATAGGTATACTCATTTCCGGAGCTGTCAGTAAGAGCACCTGTAGAAGCATTGTAGTTGAGGGAAATGCTTGACTGGTGGGCAGAGCTTCCGCCGCCGTAGATCTCCTGCTGACCGGAGAGGATATGATCGCCATAAACGCTCTTGAGGTATTTCATGAGAGCTTTAGCCTCATCAGTAGCCTTAGGGTCTGTGAGCTGATCAGTAGCCTTAGAGTAGTCATGGGAAAGCGCCTTTGAAATTGTGATCGTATCATAGCTGGCGTAGCCGTACTGCGGCTTGAGAACGATAGTATTCGTTCCCTCCTGAAGTCTGAACACACCGATAGTGTAATCAGTCCACTCATTAGCATAATTGAGATTGAAAGTAGTATCTCTGCCATTGACACTGATAGTCTGCATACGTGAAGTTGAATCAAGGATCTGAGCGTACTTTGTATCGATCTGATACATTCCTTCCTCCGGAGCTTCAACCTCGATAGTAATAGGACCGGAAGTAAGGTATGCAAAACCATCACCAGAGTATCCGGGAAGCTGTGTCTCATAGATCGAAGTCATAAGTGTTGCACCTTCGAGGTTCTCGCACTCAACCGTAAAGATCACCTCGCCGTCTTCAACTGCTGAAATTGAGGATGCCAGTGTTGAGAGAGAACCGGCAGTAACAGCAGCTGCAGCAATTGCAGAAAATGCTCTTTTAATTTTTTTGTTCATTTCTAAGCCCTCCTGTTTTCCGTAACAAAAATGAATTTTATATGTATATTATATCAACTCTAATTTCAAATGTCAATATAAAGCTTACATTTCCTACAGTTTTCACTAAACGAACACTGTTGTTTTAGCTAAATTCACTTAAAATTACTCCGCAGCTTAAATTAATTAAATCACGATCTCTCGCTAAGGTAGATTGAGATCCTGTTCTGAAGCAGCTCTGCGCATTCCTGAGCAGTCGTTCCGCCTGCTGCCGCAGCAGCACATTCCTCATATATTATGCCCACTAGCTCATTATTATAGTACTCTCCGCTGTAGGGATCAAATTTAAGTGTAGTGAGGTAATCATAGATTTTCTGCTGAGCCTGCTCAGGCGTAAGCTCCGCATCTGGATTGTTCTCATATGTCTGCATAAGGAAGTACCACATATTATCATGACTGTAAGCCTCGGTATCCTGTGCAAACGCCTGCTCATCGAAAACCTCCTTGAGTATCGGAAAATACCTGTTCAAGTCACTTTCGATCAGATCCCGCTGATATCTCTTTGACAGCAGATAGCACATAAAATCCCATGCACCTTCCTTATTCTCACAGCTCTCGCTGATTCCAAATACTATCGCACTAGTTCCAACTGCGCCATATCCATCCTCTGACGGGAATCCGACAAATTCAACATCCTGACCGTTGAACTCCCGATAAAAATCAGCCGTTTGTCCGCTGAAGCTGTAAAGGATAAGCCGCTTTACCATATCATTCTCGCCAATATTATTCCCCTTAGGATTATCACACGCCAGCTCAAGAAGCTCCACAAAGCTGCTGTCGGTGAAATTACAGGTGCCGTTCTCCTCGTCAACATAGCTTCGGTATGCTGTTTTGGTCATATACCAGACAAGCTGAGAGGTATCTCCTGCCTCAAAAAATGTCAGATCATCCGGCATTGCCTCATAAGCCGCCACTGCCTGCTCGGGAGTCCAGCTCTCGGCGTTTTCGCCAGCGTATTCCTTCTCGACCGCCGCAGAGCTGATGTGAAATCCATACGACAATGCCGGAAGCTTTCCGTCCACTTCAAAGCCCTCCAGAATATTCTGAAGCAGATCCTCCTTCTTTACTCCATCGTACAGCTCCATGAGTGCGTACATATCGGTAAACATCCCAAGATTTACGAACATCTCCATCTGATGCGGCTCGACGGCTATAATATCCGCCGCCTTTCCGCTTACCATATCAAGCTTCAGCTCATTAAATGACTGTTCCCGCAGGTCAGGATCCTCACGAAACTGTGATTCGGTATAGCGGTTCTTCAGATCTATATAGTAATCATCCTGCGAACGGTTATACTCCGCTACCGCTGAGGCAAGGCTTCCAATGTTATATGGTGTATCAAGCGTAAGCGTGATCGGACTGCTCTCAGGAGCTTCGTTTTCACTTTCCTCCTGCGAATCGCTCATATCCTCAGGCTTCTCCTCACCGCAGGAGACTGACGCTCCGAGGGTGAGTACGGCGAGGGTGAGGGCGGTTAATTTTTTAATATTCATAATATTTTCCTCCGTTCTATTGTCTTTCACTAAGGTATATCGAGATTCTGCTGTTGAGTATATCTGCACACTCCTGTGCCGAGCGGTCACCCTCCAGCACAGGTGCAACCTCTTCATCAATCATATTTTCGATACGGGAGTCTGTATAAGGCTCAAACTCTACATTTATAATGTAGTCATAAAGCTGCTGGACTGCCTCGTCGGTAATATATACCCTATCCTCGCTGTCATCAGTAAGCGTAAGCGGATAATATATGGATCTATGATCCTCAGTATCCTTGTTATTGCGCTGATTATCAAGATATTTCTGAAGTACAGGTATTCCTCCGGAACGCTCGTAAAGCTCATCCATGATACCCTCATTGCTGAGCATAAAGCAAATAAATTCCCACGCAGCTTCCTTGTTCGGGCTTCTTTCACTTATACCAAACATCCAGCCAGCTTCAGTATATGCTCCGTTTCCGTCATCTGAAGGATATCCCACATAAGTTACCTCCTCGCCGCCGAATTCCGCATAGACAGAATATCCCATCGACTGGTTAATACCTGATATTATCAGATCCTTGACCAACGATTCGTCATCATAATACTCACGTCCCAATTCCTGAAAAAAGACATCTATTTCATCATCTGTCATATCTTCAAGAACAGGCTTTTCAGTGAGCGCTTCCGGATGGTTTTTCAGATACTCCAGCATAGTTATAAAGTCTGATTCTGAAAAGTCACAGGTGTAATCCTCGAGACTGACGCAGCTGTTCGCCGCTTTAAAAAGCATATAATCACTTGGCCTATATGAATGACTATCAACTCCCAGAAACTGCATATCGCTGGAATACTCCTCAAAAGCCGCTATCGCCTGTTCCGGAGTCCAGCTCTCAGCATCATCTCCGACGAATTTTGTTTTTGCAACAGCTGTCCGGATAAAAAAAGAATACGATACCGCAGGAATCTCTCCGTTCACATCAAATCCCTCAAGAACATTCGGAAGAAAATCCTCACGCTTTACCCCATCGCAGGAGTCCATCAGCTCATACATATCCGCAAGAACGTCCTTCTGGAGCAGCTCTGCCATATACAACGGTGCTAATCCTATGATATCAGGAGCCTTGTCCGTCGCCATGTCAAGCTGAAGCGCCCTGAGAGCTTTGCTGCCGTCGGCATCATCCTCGACCTGTTCGGCGTAGTTGACTATCTCGATCTCATACTCATCACTTGTATTATTGAAATCTACGATATATGGCATCAGGAGCTGATTTATACCAGGCATTCCCATTGTGATCTTTATTTTTCCGTCCTGAGGAGTATCCTCCTGAGTTTCCTCCTGCGAATCGCTCATATCCTCAGGCTTCTCCTCGCCGCAGGAGACTGACGCTCCGAGGGTGAGTACGGCGAGGGTAAGGGCGGTTATTTTTTTAATATTCACTTTCATATATTTCCTCCTTTATCAAAAGCTTTCGTTAATGTAAAGCCTAATTCGGTTTTCAATGATATCAGCGGCATCTTCAGCAGTTTTTTCGCCGAGAGCAACGCTAGCGTACTCTTCTTTGACTATGCTTTCCAGCTTATGTTCAAAATACGGACGTATCTCAATGCTTCGTATATAATCTTCAATTGTCTGCTTTGTTTTTTCATCGATCTGAGTTATCGGTTCACCGTTCTCGTCCCACTTGATAACGCTGTTGATCGAGCTTGAGTCCCACTGAGTGTATTCCATTGCTGCATCTACAGCAGATTCAAGGACAGGAAGTCCCTGCATTCCCACAGTATTCTTAACCTGATAGCCCTCACTCAGCATACCGCAAAGAAATTTCCATGCGGCATCTTTACAGTCGCTGTTTTCAAGGATTCCGAACATCTGCTGCTGCTCGCTTACAACAGCTCCGCATCCGTCGGAGCTAGGATAACCAACAAATGTAATATCAGCTCCATCAAAATCCTCATATAGCTGCCACGTCATAGACTGATTGATTCCATTGAGATCAACTGTCGTTATCAGTGCTCTGCCATCACTTATTGCAAAATCAGCATCCACTTTATTATTATCATTAATATTCTTTTCGCTTATAAAATCCGCAGCTTCAAGAAAAACGCCATGAAAATCGCATGAAGCATTTTCCATATCGATGCACTCTCGGATAAACTGGTGATTCACATAATGAGGAAGCTCATACACCGTACCCTGATGCTGAAGGATTCTCGCATCCTCCGGAATATCTTCACACACTGCCCTCATCTCATCAAGAGTCCAGTGTTCCATCTCTTTTCCGACCACTTCAGATTTTGCTGCGGCAGTCTCGATATGAACGCCTGCCGTAAAAACCGGCAGCTCTCCATCGATTTCAAAACCTTTAAGAAAATTCGGGAGGAACTTGTCCCTCGTGATTTCTCCAGCATCCATCAGCGGATAGAGATCAGTAAAGTAATCCTGCCTTATAAGCGGAAGCATATACTCGCTTTCTGATATAATAATATCTGGCACCTTTCCGCTCACCATGTCAAGGTGAAGCAGCTCGGCTGCCTCGGCTTCAATGTCAAAATTCACATCATCAGATGTATTCAGATTCGCCGCTTCATCCCAGTAATACGTTACATTCACCTCATACTGTCCGTCCTTAGTAAAGCTTTTCAGATGTCCTTCCCACGCTTTATTCTGATATGTCAGGTAGGCAATATCAATAACGGTTTTCTCCGGCTGCTGATTTTCCTCATTCTGGCTCTCCTGCGAATCGCTCATATCCTCAGGCTTCTCCTCGCCGCAGGAGACTGACGCTCCGAGGGTGAGTACGGCGAGGGTGAGGGCGGTTATTTTTTTAATAGACACTTTCATTTTTATTTCTCCTTATTGAATGTAATTGCATTTGTACTCTGTACATAAATAAGTGTCATAAGCAAGTGAAAAAGACGAAACCGGAGCAAAAAAATATGTACAATTTTTTCAATAGAATTTTGTGCAAAACAACTATGCCCGATATGGCACTTGAAATTTTGTCGGGAATGAGTTATAATATTTCTCCGGAGGGATTTTATGGCTTCTTGGATAATTCATCTTCGCATCGCCGATAGACTGCTTGAACAGCTTGACGTTGATGCCGAAAATTTCATCGCTGGGAATATTGCTCCCGACTGCGGAAAAAAACTTCCCGACGGAGGCTTTTTTCCTGATGCTCATGTAACACACTTCACTGCATCCGGCAAGGGCAGCTGTGACTATAACGGCTTCTACGAAAAGTATGTCAGACCGGAAAAAGTTCCTGCAAGACAGGCTTTCTATCTGGGATATTATGTCCATCTGTTCACGGATGTGCTGTGGGTGAGAAATATCAACGAGCCGTGCAAGAAAAAATTCAATGCACTCTACACCTCCGACCGTGATGAATATTACCGCCGTGTAAAGGCAAACTGGTATGACCTCGATCACCTGTGGCTGAGGAATAATCCCTGCTTCAGAAGCTGGAACATTTTCAAAACGCTTACCAGCTTCAGGAATGATTTCCTGAGCTTTTATGATGAGGATAACCTCAGTGTACAGTTCGCCGAGATCGTGAGGTTCTATACATCGGCTCCGCCTGTCGCTGACAGGGATTTCCCCTATCTCAGCCCGTTTCAGGCGGAGGAATTTGTCCGCTGCGCTTCGCAGGAAATACTGAACGATATCAAAGGAAAGGAATATACATATAATGAATAAAAAGGAAACTGCTGAGATCAAAAAGAATTTTTCCGACAAAAGCGGATTTTTTATCATGGAAAAGATCCTCACAGCTTTTGTTGATGCGGAAAAAAACCTGCGTTACCATAACATCAATTCTTGCCTCACTATGCCTGTAGAGGAACATGAAGTCTATGACGAGACGCTCAAAAAGGTTCTCAATACTAATGTGGGAAAATCCTTTGTGGAGTACGAATTTCCCAACGAGGCTTATGAAGAGGGCAAGCCTCAGGATATTCTCCACAAGCTCCTGCGCTCTGAACTGAAGGACGAAGAGGCTGCGGAGAATTTTCTGCATCACATCGCCAACAACATTGCTTATACAGGCCCTTTTGCAGTTATCACCGCATACTGCTGCTATACTGTAAGAACCAAGGACAAGCTTGATGAATATTCAGAAGACGAGGATGAGGTTTACCGCTATCTGCTCACGGCGATCTGTCCTGTAAATACCGGCAGCGACGGCTTCGTATTCGATTCCTTCAACAACGAGATCACCAAAAAGCTCAACACTGAGCTGATCATCAGCAAGGCTCCGTCGGATGGATTCCTCTATCCGGTTTTCAGCAACCGAAGCTCTGATGTTAACCATGTCATGTACTACACAAAATCTGCCAGCAAGCCTAACGTTTCCATCGTTGAGGATGTGCTGGGATGTTCGTTTGTGATGTCTGCCGATAACGAAAAGGCTAGCTTCCAGAATATCCTGAAGGGTGTTGTCGGAGATGATCTTGATTATATGCTCATCAAGACCGTCAACGAAAAGCTTCAGGAGGTCGTTGAGGAAAATAAAAATGACACCGACAAGGCTGTTATTGATAACATCCGACTCAGAGATATCCTCAGCGATTCAGGCGTTCCGGAAGAGCGCCTTGAGATGGTAGCTCCGGTGTACGAGAAAAACTGCGGAACAGCTCCGCTCACAGCCGTGAATCTCGTCGAAAGCAAGACTGTACTTTCATCTCCGGGTATTACTGTTAATATAAAGCCCTCTGCCGCTGATAAAGTCCGCACCAGCGTTGTTGACGGACGCCGCTGCCTGCTTATCGACATCGATGACCCGACGATCGAGATAAACGGTCTGCCTGTTACTCTGAACTAATATGGGCGGCGGGTTTATAAAATCCTTCTCGGAGGAGCTGCGCCGTGAGGAGATCCCAGCATACAAAAGCTTTGCAAAGTGGATCGTCATCGGGCTTGCATCAGGTGCAGTAATAGGACTTATAGGAGCACTTTTCCACTTCTGTTCATCAGAGGCAGAGCTGCTCCGCAGCGATAACAGCTGGCTTATCTTCCTGCTTCCCGTGGCAGGAATAGCGATTGCATTTCTCTACAATATTCTCAACTACAGCCACGACAAGGGTACTAATCTTGTGCTTCTGGCAGTTCGTGACAACAAAGAGATGGGCATCCGCCACGCTGTTTGTATTTTCGTGGCATCAGTACTGACGCATCTCTGCGGCGGCTCAAGCGGTCGTGAGGGTGCATCTCTCCAGATGGGTGCAGCCCTCGGCTCACAGTTCGGTCGAACTCTCCATCTTGACGAGGACGATAAGCGTATTCTCACAATGTGCAGCATGAGCGCAATGTTTGCGGCAGTTTTCGGAACTCCAGTCACTGCTTCATTTTTCTCGATGGAGGTTATCAGCGTCGGAATCTTCTACTACTCCGCAATCGTTCCATGCGTGCTGGCAGCGCTCATCGCAAGCAGCATTTCAGCATACTTCGGAGCATCCCACATCGAGGTAAGCGTGCTAGTACCCGATGCTTCGCCGGAAAATTACCTGAAAACCGCATTGCTCGGAGTCATCTGCGCTGCGATAAGCATAATCTTCTGTCTTGCAATGTCACAGACTCTAAAACTCTTCAGAAAGATCAAAAATCATTACATACGAGCTGCACTCGGCGGAAGTATAATCGTCCTCCTCACTCTCATCGCCGGAACATATGACTACAATGGTACCGGCGGAGCTATGATCGTATCTGCATTTACAGAGCGTCCGTTTGCAGCAGCGTTTGCTATAAAGCTTGTGTTTACGGTAATAACACTTGGCTCTGGCTTTAAAGGCGGAGAGATTTTCCCAGTATTTTTCATTGGCTCGACTTTCGGTAGCTTTATTTCCCAATTCATGGGCTTCGACTGCTCAATGGGAGCGGCAGTCTGCATGGCAGCACTTTTCTGCGGCGTAACGAACTGCCCGATCGCCTCGATACTCCTCTGCATCGAGCTTTTCGGAAGCGAAGGAATACTTTTCTACGTACTCGCCTGCGCCATCAGCTATATGCTCTCAGGCTACAGAGGACTCTACAGTGAACAGAAGATCCTGTACTCTAAAACTAAAACAAAATATATCAACAAACGCATCGGCGATAAAAAGTAATATCCTAAAATACAAAAACCTCCGGAATAACGGTGGTATTCTTGTAGGAGCTTTATATGTAGTTATCGGGGGAAACCTTTCTGAGGAAAGGTTCTCCCCCGAACCCCCTTCCAAAGACTTTTATACAAATTTCTGCCTGACAGGGCACACTCAATATAGTAAATGAGAGATTTTGCTTTTTACAGTGTGCCCTGTCAGGCAGAAATTTAATACGAAAGTTTTAGGAAAGGAGTTTGAGGAAGAACCCTTTTTCAAAAGGGTTTTCCTCAATAATATACGTAAAAGTTTCCATAAGAATACCACCGTTATTCCGGAGGTTTTTTATCTGAAGATAAAAAAATCCCGGATGGGATATATTCCTTCCGGGATAAAGATCTATTATTGTGCTGGTATAGTGATCTGTTCTGCTGGCGGATCAGTCTCAGCAGGCGGATCTGTCGGCGGCTGAGTTGGTACCTGAGTTACAAGCGGAGGCATTGTAGGAATCTCCACAGGGCCTGTTCCAACAGGCGGATCTGTCGGGATCTGAACGTTAGCAGTCGGAACCTCTGTTGGTGCTTCCGTAGGAGCTTCTGTAGCTTCCTGAGGAGCCTCTGTAGCCGGCTGAGCCGTCTCAGTAGTTGTTTCGGTATATGTCTCGCCCACTTCACCTGTAGGGATATATCCCTCAGAAAGGTAACCGCCTCGTGTAGTGAAGGTCATTTTAGGAGTCGAGCTTGTAGTAACAGCTGTCTGGACAGCCTCTGTCGTCAGGGCACCTGCATCGGTAGTTGTTACCACAGTTGTAACCACTGGCTGAGAGCTTCCGTCCTGATATACAAGACCCTCTCTGCTTATTTTAGCGATCGCTGTTTCAGACGGTGTGATCGGGAATAATACAAAAAACAGGAGTATAACAAATGTCAGAAGCACGAAGCATCCACAAGAGATCAGCGTGATTCTGGTAGATTTTGTCAGACCGAGATAAAATTCTTTTATTCTGTTCATAATAAAAAGTAACACTCTCCAAAATAAGGTTGTATACTTATTTTAGTACAAAACAGTATAAAAGTCAAGTCCAATGCACAATAAAATTCCATTCAGCCCATGCTGGATAATATGGAAGTTAAATTTCACCCTTTATGCGGCTTATCGCACCTTTTTCAAGGCGTGATACCTGAGCCTGAGATATACCGATCTCATTAGCTACCTCCACCTGAGTTTTGCCTTTGAGAAACCTGAGATAGAGTATTCTGCGCTCACGCTCGCCGAGAGCTTTTATTGCATCCCGCACCGAAAGCTCATCCATCCAGCTTTCGACATCGTTTCTGTCACCGATCTGATCCATGATATAAAGTGTATCTCCCGAATCAGAATACACCGGCTCGTAAAGCGAGATAGGATCGCTTATGCTCTCGAGGGCGATGACCACATCAGCACGGCGTGCATCGATCTCTTTAGCTATTTCCTCGATATCAGGCTCACGCTGAAGCTCCGCAGAGAGTCTTTCCTTTGCCTGAAGCGCCTTGTAGGCAAGATCACGAAGCGAACGGCTGACTTTTATCTGACCGTAGTCACGAAGATAACGCCTAAGCTCACCGCTTATCATCGGCACACAGTATGTTGAAAACCTTACCTCCTTTGTAAGGTCAAAGTTATTGATCGCTTTTATAAGTCCGACCACTCCTATCTGAAACAGATCGTCGACATCCTCTCCTGTGCCGGTAAATTTCTGTATCACGCTCAGCACGAGTCTGAGGTTGCCTTTTATCAGCTTATCCTTAGCCTCCTTGCTGCCGGTAGCCTTTATCTCCCTGAGCAGCTCCATTTTTTCTTCTTCCTTCAGTACTGTCAGCTCTGATGTATTTATACCTGAGATAACTACTTTATTATAAGCCATACTAATACTTCCTCCGGCAGTCAGAAAAATTCTGTTACTGCTCCGCCTTCCCGGCAGACGGATGCCGGTGATATTCAGTAATATTATGGTCAGTAAAATTTCCTCTAATCACTGGAAAAAATATCCCGCACCTGATATACACGGCTGATTTTAATGAAAACACTTCCATTTTTTCGGGATCTGTGATATAATGTTTGACGGAAATTATTATAGGGATGTGAAATCTGTGAAAAAAATACTTATTATCGAAGATGAAAATGATATAAACAATATGCTCTGTGAGACGTTTACACTTGCCGGATATGAATGCACTCAGGCTTTTTCCGGAACCGAGGGTGTGCTTTATGCAAAATCAGAAAAATTCTCGCTTATACTCCTTGATCTGATGCTTCCGGGAATCACTGGCGAGGAAGCGCTTGTAAAGCTAAAGGCGCTTCAGGATACTCCCGTGATCGTACTTTCCGCTAAGAGCAGCCTCGATTCAAAGGTGGAACTGTTTACCTCCGGAGCAGATGATTATATGACAAAGCCCTTCGAGCTTAAGGAGCTTCTTGCCAGAGCTGCCGTTCAGATCAGGCGATATTCCGGCTCTAATTCCGCAAAGGAAAACGATGCCAGCATATCCTACAGGGACGCCGTGCTGAGCAGAGATTCTTTTAAGATCACCGTCGGCGGAACTGAGATCGACCTCACAAAGCAGGAGTTTAAGATCCTCGAGCTTCTAATGGCGCATCCAAGCAAGGTCTTTTCTAAACAGGATATCTATGACTACGCATGGGAGGATTACTATATCGGCGAGGATAAGACTATTAATGTTCATATCAGCAACATCCGCCGCAAGCTTAAAGCTGTTACGGATGAGGAATATATTGAAACAGTCTGGGGTATAGGCTTTAAAATGAAATAAAACACAACTTTATAAATTCCAAAGGAAAACTTTAACTTTTCTTAAACTTTTCTTTGCGATGTTTTAAATCCTGAGGAATATAATAAAGCCATAGAAAGGATGAGGTATATGAAATACATTCTCGAAACTCACGATCTTACTAAGCAGTACAAAAAACAAAAGGCTGTAAACAAGGTCAATATGCACGTCAGACAGGGCGATATCTATGGATTCATCGGAAGAAACGGTGCAGGAAAAACTACCTTCCTGAAGATGGTATCCGGCATGGCTTCTGTCACTGACGGTGAAATCGCTATCTATGGTAAGAAAGGCAGAGACGCTGATGAAATGCGCAGCAGGATCGGTTGTCTTATCGAAGCTCCGGGACTTCACCCGAATATGACTGCCTATGAAAATCTCAAGGTAAAATGCATGATCTGCGGTATTGATCAGAAGGGCTATATCGAAAATATCCTCGATATCGTAAAGCTCGCTGATACCGGAAAAAAGAAGGTAAAGAACTTCTCACTCGGAATGAAGCAGCGTCTTGGCATCGCTCTTGCTCTCGTCGGCGAACCGGATATCCTCCTTCTCGATGAGCCTATCAATGGTCTTGATCCACAGGGAATCGCTGAAGTACGTGAAACTATCCAGCGCCTTAACGCTGAGCGCAACATCACTATCATCATCTCAAGCCATATCCTCGAGGAGCTTTCAAAAATAGCTACCGTTTACGGCATCATCCACAAGGGTGAGCTTATCCGTGAGCTTAGCCATGAGGAGCTTCTTGAAGAGTGCAAGGAACGCATCTCCATCAGACTCGAAGAGCCTAAGCGTGCGCTCCCGATACTCGACAGCATGGGCTTTAAGAATTACAAGGCAGTAAGCTCGGATACTGTCGATGTCTATGAGCGTCTTGATTCGATCCCTGATATCATCTCACGTTTTTCAGCTGAGGATATCAGAATACTCTCCATCGACACAAAAACTGAAGCGATCGAGGACTTTTTCTTAAATCTTACAGGAGGCAGAGATAATGGTTAATCTTATCAGATCTGAGCTTTACAGGCTCGTAAAAAGCAAATGCACATATATACTTCTTTTAATCCTTGCAGTTTTCTCAATACTTAATCCGTTCATGTTCAAGGTGATTGACAGCATTGAGATCGACATGAGTCAGGTTCAGGCTGAGCTTGAAGCTGCTGAGGAGGAAATGTCCGAGGAAGTCCTCGATGTAGGCTATTCTGCTTATTCCGGAGACAAATGGTTCGATGAAGAATACCAGATCACGGTAGCCGACTTTATTCAGGAAAACGTTACCGGTGCATTCGTGTTTCTCTTCATCGCAATATTCGCTGCATTGTTTTTCAATGCAGAGCTTAGAACAGGATACATCAAGAATATCATTACCAAGCTTCGCTGCCGGTGCAATCTTGCACTTGCAAATTTCGCCGCCGTCGAGGTAATGCTACTGCTGATGTTCATCGTGAATATTATCGTTACAGCTGCTGCTTCGTATATTCTTTTTGATGACATAAGCTTCGGAAGCGTGGGAGATCTTACTGTGTATCATCTTGTACAGTTCCTCCTCCACTCAGCATTCGTCGCACTTATACAGTTGATGGTGTATCTTACACGCAGCACGGCATTCTCCATGACAACAGGCATCTGCATCAGCGCAGGACTCACTTCTGTAATCCTCGTTTCGCTGTCTAAGCTTATCATCAAGTATCTCGATGCTCCGGCTGACTTCAGCCTCTCGAATTACACGATCAGCGGAAAGATCATGAGTGTTACGATCTCCACACCTTCCGGCGATCTTATCCAGCCCATAGTTGTCGGAGCAATATGGCTGGCGGCAATGTTCTCATTGGGCTGTCTTATTTTGAAGAAAAAGGACATACGCTAAACTAGGCTAAACTGAAAGGATACGATAGAAATGCTTATTGCGGTAATACTGCTTGGTATTCTCTCTGTATCACTCATAATCTATATAATCTCCTACAGGCGACAGGTTAGATCAACCTGCCGCCAGTTGGACTTTATGAGAGAGAATACAACAAACCTGCGGCTGACAAACACTCCCGGCATGAGTGAGCTTAACGAGCTGAAAAGCCGCATCAATGAATTCGCTGACAGCATCCAGAAGATCTCTGTCCGGGCAATGAGAAATGAAAATGCACTCAAAGAGACGATAACTCACCTCTCGCATGATATCCGCACTCCCCTGACATCGCTGGATGGGTATTTTCAGCTTCTTACACAGTCGAATTCCCCTGAGGACAGAAAACGCTATACATCCATTATCCAGCGCAGGCTGGCTAACCTCACGGAAATGCTTGAGCTGCTTTTCACATATACTAAGCTTCAAAACGAAAACTTCGAGCTGGAGCTTACTCCAGTAGATTTCAGCAAATCGGTGCATGAGGCTGTTTTCTCTTTTTATGACGAACTGAAGCAGTATTCCTCAAACGAGCCTGAGATAATTTTTGCCGACGGCAGGATCATCACCTCAGCAAATGAAGAATCTCTTCTGCGTGTGCTTCAGAATATTATCAGAAATGCTCTGCTTCACGGCAAAGACTTCATCAGGCTGGAACTCAGAGAAGAAAACGGAAATGCGGTATTCGTCTGCTCGAACAACTTCTTCGAGGATAATACTCCCGATCCGGAAAAGGTCTTTGACCGCTTCTATAAGGCAGATCCTGCACGCACTAAAACCTCATCCGGTCTTGGACTTGCGATAGCAAAGGGACTTACTGAAAAAATGAACGGCAGCATCTCCGCTGCCGTTGAGGATAACCTGTTCTCAATAAAACTTGAAATTCCACTTGCAATATGAATCAAAAAGGACAGCCGCTATAACAGTGATGCTCCTATAGGAGCTTTATATGTATTTATCGGTGGAAACCTTTCTGAAGAAA
>JBGVIW010000060.1:0-28370 GCA_045128995.1 Ruminococcus sp. | reverse complement strand
ATTGGCTTTGACCAGCGATCTGATTTTCATATTTATGACATCTGGGAGCATACGGTGAGAGCCATGGCGGCGGCTCCGGCAGACGATATAAGGCTGCGCAGAAGTTTGCTGTTTCATGATATTGCGAAGCCGGACTGCTGTACGACTGACGCTAACGGTAAGTGCCACTTCAAAGGTCATGCTGAGCTTAGTGCAGTAAAGGCGGCAGAAATAATGCGCCGGCTGAGATACGACCGAAAGTCGATCACAGAAACATCAATACTTATCGATTTTCATCGTGAGAAAATTCGCAAAAAACCAGAGTCAAAACGTATTATTTCCCGCATCGGAGAAGAGCTGTTTTTCAAGCTGGTTGAGCTGAAAAAGTGCGATAATTCGTCAAAGAGGGCGTTCTCGCTCAAAGAAAATATAAAGCTGGATCGAACTGCACAGGAAGCTAGGGAATACCTTGCTGCAGGTGAGTGCTGCACAATTGCACAGCTGGCGATAGATGGAAAAAGTCTAATGGAAATGGGATTTCAGGGGAAGAAAATAGGCGATATACTTGATGAGATTCTTGAACTTGTAATAGATGAAAAGCTCCCGAATGAGCGGGAGTCGATGACTAAATATATAAAAAAGAGGTGATTATATGACAGGATACATTCATTCAACCGAGAGCTTCGGAACAGTTGACGGCCCGGGTGTGAGATTTGTGGTATTTTTTCAGGGATGTCCGCTTCGCTGTCTCTACTGTCACAATCCCGATACGTGGGACTTTAAGGGCGGCAGAGAAGTAACGACGGACGAGCTTCTTGAGGAGTACGATTCCTATAAAGAGTTCCTGAAATCGGGCGGAATCACGGCTACAGGCGGCGAACCAATGGCTCAGCCGGAGTTTTTGGCCGAGCTTTTTGCAAAGGCAAAGGAAAAGGGCGTGCATACCTGCCTTGACACTTCGGGTATCGTGTTCAATCCGCAGTCTCACGAGAAGATTGATCGGATCATCGAAAACACTGACCTTGTGATGCTGGATATTAAGCATATAGATGATGCTGAGCACATAAAATTGACGGGGCATAGTAATAAAAATATCCTCGCATTTGCGGATTATCTGTGTGAAAAAGGCGTGGAGCTTTGGGTGCGTCATGTAGTTGTGCCGGGAATTACGGACAATGAGGACTATCTCTTCAAGCTTGGTGAGCATATTTCAAAGCTGACCAATATTCGTGCACTCGATGTACTGCCTTATCATGATATGGGAAAGGTGAAATATCATAATCTCGGGATCGAGTATCCTCTTGATGGAGTCGAGCCGCTGCCAAAGGAGAAAGCGATCCATGCGAGGGATATCATCATGCAGGGTATAAAGGCTGGACTGAAGAATAATAAATAAAATCACGGTACCGCAAAAAAAGTGCGGTACCGTTAATTTTTGCAAAGAAAAAAGGCTGTACCGGAGTACAGCCTTTTGAAAATCTGTTACAAGTAAAATTACTTGATCTCGATTGTAGCGCCAGCAGCCTCGAACTTAGCCTTAAGCTCGTCAGCCTCTGCCTGAGAAACGCCTTCCTTGATAGCCTTAGGAGCTGACTCAACAACTTCCTTAGCTTCCTTAAGACCAAGACCGAGAGCTTCCTTAGCAACCTTGATAACAGCCATCTTAGCGTCACCAAATGAAGTAAGAACAACGTCGAACTCTGTCTTCTCAGCAGCAGCAGCACCAGCACCGCCTGCAGCAGGAGCAGCAGCGATAGCAGCTGTTACACCGAATTCCTCCTGGATAGCGTCTACGAGCTCGGAAAGCTCAAGAACTGTAAGTGTCTTGATTTCTTCAACAAAATTTGTAATCTTCTCTGAAGCCATGATAAAAATCTCCTTTACGTTATTTTAATAATGCGAAGCCTCAAGCGGCTTCTGAAAATGTACGGCAGTTTAAGCCGCAGATGAGAAGCAATGCAGAATAATTATGCAGCTTCTCCGCCGTTTTCCTTGTCCACGATAGCCTGAACTGTAGCAGCAAGCTTCTGAATGGGGCCCTGAAGAGAACCAACGAGCTGAGCAAGGAGAACATCCTTTGACGGGATTTTTGAGAGAGCTGTAACGCCTGCCTGGTCATAAACCTCACCCTCAACGTAACCAGCCTTAAGGAAGAACTTAGCGTCGCCAGCCTTTTCAGCAAACGCACCAAGGATTCTAGCCGGAGCAGTCTGATCGTCGTTAGAGATAGCGAGAGCAGTAGTACCGTTAAGCACCTCATCGAAGCCTTCGATGCCGCAGTTCTTGAACGCGCGAGCGAGCATAGTATTCTTCTCAACGAAGTAATTTACGCCTGCTTCACGGAGTTCCTTTCTGAGCTTAGTATCCTCCTCAACAGTGATTCCCTTGTAATCAACGAGAACGCCTGAGATGGAAGCCTTAATAAGGTCAGTAAGCTGTTCAACCTTAGCCTTCTTAGCTTCAAGAATCTTTTCGCTTGGCATAGTGTATTCACCTCCGAATAATTGATATCGTATCCGAAAGTGCAATAAAAAAGCCTTTCCCGACAGTACGAGAAAGGACAATAGTAATATCACAACTGATTGCAATTCCTCGGCGGGGCTTACGGAATGAACCTGCCTGCTGTCTTTAGAATACGATATGTACTGTGATTGATCACAGCATGAATAATTATATCACACTCCGCCGGGCTTGTCAAGAGTTTTTTGAAAATTATTTTTAGTTTTTTGGCTTTAATTGTCGAAAGGGATGAAAATCGTCTCAGGCTCCTGTTCGCAGCCATCGACAATAATGTTGATTCCCACATCCGGGATGATTTCGTGGTTGAAATTATCCTTGTGGAGCTGCACTCCGTCATTTTTCACGGAAACGGTCTTGAATTTTTTCCCGTCCACGTAAATTGTAGCGCTGCTGGGACCAAAGGAAAAATAGTCCTCGTTGTCAACAATGCGGATAGTTTTGTTGAAAAGCGGGGTGTCGATAGTTTCGATAACGTTCATCTCGCTGAAATCAGTGACTGTGTGCGGTGCTGCGGAGCATCCGGAAAGCAGAGCTATGCATATTGCTGCTGTTATTATCCTGCGCATCTTATTATCTCCCGAATGATCCTTCCGTGATCTCGTAGCATTTTACCTCGCAGAGCTTATCCGAGCCGATCTTCTCCTGAGTCGTGGAAGTTCCAGTAAAATGCATTCCGCATTTTTCCATTACACGTCCCGAAGCCGGATTATCGATATGGTGACGAGCTGTAATTTTCGTAAAGCCGCATCGGAAAAGGATGCGGATAACTGTTTTGAGAGCCTCTGTTGCGTAGCCATTGCACCAATGTGATGGAGAGAGAACATATCCGATCTCGGCAGTTTTTCTGTCCTCGGACATTTTAACAACGTCAATACAGCCGATAAGCTCGCCTGTTCCACAAAGTACGATCGACCAGCGGTAGTCGAATCCTTCTTCCGCCTGACCGATGTACATATCCAGCAGCTCATGCGTCAGGCTAATATCCTCATGCGGATACCAACGGCAATATCTTGCGGCACGCTCATCTGATGCCCAGCCGCTGAAAACAGCTTCAGCATCAGGCCTCTCGAACGGTCGCAGAGTCAGTCTGTGTGTGGAAATAACACTCATATTATCACTCCTTTAATATAGTATACTTCATCCTTCCACCGCTGTCAAGATATGAAATTTTTCCCGGTGTTGACTTAATCGGAAAATAGAGTTATAATATAAGTAGTATATTTTATAAAGGAGATTTTGTTATGAGTGAATGTACACACGATTGTTCCAGCTGCTCCAGCAGCTGTTCTGAGCGCAAGGAGCCGCAGAGCTTTCTTGAAAAGCCTAACAAAAGAAGCCGTATAGGCAAGGTGATCGGCGTTGTCAGCGGAAAGGGCGGCGTTGGTAAGACAATGGTTTCTTCACTGCTGGCGGTTAGCATGCAGCGCCTCAATAAAAAGGTCGGCATCCTTGATGCTGATATCACCGGACCTTCTGTACCGAAGGCGTTCGGTATCAATGCAAAGGCAGAGGCTTGCGAGGATGGTATTTTCCCTGCAAAGAGCAAGCTCGGCATCGATGTTATGTCAGTAAACCTCCTCCTCGAGAACGAGTCTGATCCGGTAGTATGGAGAGGCCCTGTAATCGGCGGAGTTGTAAAGCAGTTCTGGACAGATGTTATCTGGGAGGATGTTGATTATCTTTTCGTAGATATGCCTCCGGGAACAGGCGATGTTCCGCTTACAGTATTCCAGTCGCTCCCTGTTGACGGAATCGTGATCGTAACCTCACCACAGGAGCTTGTTTCAATGATCGTGGGCAAGGCAGTAAAGATGGCTAAGCTTATGAATATCCCGATCCTCGGTATCATCGAGAATATGAGCTATTACGAGTGCCCTGACTGCGGCAAGAAGATCAATGTATTCGGCGAGAGCCACCTCGAGGAGACTGCTGCTAAGTATAATCTCCCGATCCTTGCGAGAATCCCGATCTGTACAGATCTCGCTAAGGCTTGCGATACAGGCACTATCGAGCTTTTCGAGGGTGACTGGATGAACAGTGCTGTTGAAAAAATCGCTGAAGTTTAATCCCATATTCATAAAAACTCCGGATTCCACCGGAGTTTTTTTATGAATATAAATTATAGTGTGACTGGTGGGAGTATCTTTATCTGCTGGTTGGTGCAATTCACAAAAAACAGTTGACTAATTGGTGGATTTGGGTTATTATATAAGTGTGTATGTTCACTCGGAGGTGATGATGTTGGAGATATGGGACGGATATAATGCTGACAGGACGCTTGCTGGAGTAGATATTGTAAGGGGAGGAGCTTTCCCTGAGGGGCTTTATCACGGCGTAGCCGAGATCCTCGTGCGCCATGCCGACGGAAGCTATCTTGTTACCCAGCGTGACCTCTCAAAAGAGTCACATCCCGGTGAATGGGAAATAGGCGCTGGCGGATCGATACTCAAGGGCGAGAACTTCCATGACGGTGCGATGCGAGAGCTTTTTGAGGAGACAGGAATTCGTGCCGACGGGCTTGAGCTGCTGTATGAAACTTCAAAGATTCACGAAAATGGTATAGGTGCGCTGTATAGCTGCTACCTGTGCGTTACGGATATCGAGAAGGATTCCATCGTGCTTCAGAAGGGTGAGACGATCGGCTATAAATGGCTCTCCGCAGAGGAAATAATTATGGGCAGTTATGTTCCTCAGCGGATGAAGGACACCATCAGAAATATCATTAAAAATGACGGAGGAGTTTATGAACTATAAAAAATTCGGTGCGGCACTCATGGCAGCTTCGATGTTGTTCACGGCTTCAGGCTGCGAGGACGGCGATAGCGGAAGCAAGGCTTCAGTGAATTATGAGTGGAGCAACGTTGCTATAGGCGGCGGAGGCTATATTACGGGTATTGTCTATAATCCGACTGAGGAGGGGCTTGCCTATATAAGAACGGATATCGGAGGAGCTTACCGCTTTGATAAGGAGGCGGACAAGTGGGTTCCGATAACCGATCACCTCGGATCTGATGCATGGAATCTTATCGGAATTGAGAGCGTGGCAACCGATCCTGTTGAACCAAACAGAGTTTATCTTGCCTGCGGTACGTATATGTCTGACGCTGCGGCACTTCTTGCATCGGATGACTATGGCGAGACGTGGTATCAGTACGACGTCGAGTTCAGCTGCGGAGGAAATCAGTCCGGACGTGGTACCGGTGAGCGAATGAAGGTAGATCCGGTAAATAACAAGAATATCTACCTCGGCACCAGAAATGCCGGAATGTGGAAGTCCAGCGACTACGGTCAGAGCTGGAGTCAGGTAGAATCATTCCCTGTGAAGGGCGATTATAATCAGGAAAATAATAACATCGGTATTATGTGGATCGAGTTTGATCCGGCAACGAATGATGTCTATGCCGGAGTTGCAATGGGAAACGGTGAGTGTATTTACAGATCCTCCGACGAGGGCGCAACGTGGGAGGCTCTTCCTGCTAATCAGAAGGGGATGTATCCTCTTCAGGCGGATATCTCCGAGAACGGCAAGATGTACATCGCCTATTCCGATACAGCCGGGCCAAATGTCGATCCGAAAAACGGCGCAGTATATTCCCTCGACCTCGCAACTCAGGAGTTCACTGATATCACTCCCGATGTCGGAGATGGACGCTACGGCGGCTTCGGAGGAATTTCAGTCGACGCTCAGGATCCCGATACTGTAGTTGTAACCTCGCTCAGTTTCTGGCATGACAACGGTGATAATATCTATCGCACGACCGACGGCGGAGAGAGCTGGAATGCCCTCTATACAAGCGAAGAAAAGAATTTTGTCATGGATACAGCTGAGGCTCAGTGGCTCGACTGGGGCAGGGATGAGGCTAAGACAGGCTGGTGGACTGCGGCGGTTGCTATAAATCCGTTCGACTCTGACGAGGTGACCTATGGTACAGGAGCTACTGTTTTCTCTACTGTGAACATGACCGATCTTGGAAGCGGAACTCCCGTAACTATCGTTCCCGATGTCAAGGGAATCGAGGAGACGGCGGTATTTGATATGATTTCACCTCCTACTGATGGAACAACGCCTCAGCTTTATTCGATAATGGGCGATCTCACGGGATTTGCTCATATGGATGTAACTGTCGCTCCGGATGACGCTCATTTCATGAAAAACGGCAAGCCGGATTCTCTCGATGTTGCATGGCAGAATCCGAATGTTGCGGCGTATACAAGCGACTCAATGCAGGCGCTCAATTATACGACAGACGGCGGAGCTACGTGGAATAATATCAGGATCCTTCCTGAGAAGGCTAACGGCGGAAAGGTTGCTCTTGCGGCAGACGGAAGCGCTCTTATCTGGAGATCCTCTTCACTCAGCGCAAAGCCCTATATTACGACTGATTTCGGCGAGACATGGTACTTCTGCCAGGGACTCGGCTACGGCGCAAAGATCGTCGCTGACAGGGTTAATCCAAAGAAATTCTATGCGGTGTCCAATGGTACTTTCTATGTTTCAACTGACGGAGGATTTAATTTTGAGTCGACTGGTGCAGTTGTGACTGACGATGCTGAGCCTGTTGCTGTCGGCGATAGGGAAGGTCACGTATGGCTTGCAACTGGCGGTATGCTCATGTATACAGAGGACGAGGGCGCAAGCTTTGAGGTCGTTAAGAATATCAATGCAAATGCCGTAGGCTTCGGCGCTCCCGAAAAGGAGGGCGATTACATGGCGATCTATGTAATGGGCAACGACGATGTCGAGGGCAACAAAAATCCTCAGGGCGACGGAATATTCCGTTCTACCGACAAGGGAAAAACCTGGCAGAGAATAAATGACGATCAGCACCTTTTCGGAAATCTGACTCACGCTATTACCGGCGACAGCGAGATCTTCGGACGTGTATACTTCGCTACAAACGGCAGAGGTATCGTCATGGGAGATATCGCTCAGGAGTCTGAGGAGGAAAAGTCTGAGTAAATGTCAAGAATAAAGAGAATAATATGTGCCTCAGCTGGAATAATTATGATGCCGGCTGCGAGTATGTGCTCGACGTATTTTGCTGAGGCTGTGGTGAACAAGGAAAGATATCCGGTGATGGGAGTCGATGTTTCTCATTATCAGGGTGAGATCAGCTGGCAGAGCCTTGAGGATCAGGGAGTCTCCTTTGCATTCATAAAGGCTACCGAGGGAAGCAGCTATGTTGATGAATTTTCGGCGCAGAACCTCGAAAATGCCGCAGAAACTGATATAAAAATTTCGGCATATCACTTTTTCAGCTTTGACAGCTCCGGTGAAACTCAGGCGGAGAACTATATCTCTGCTGTAAGTCCGGAGGAGATCAATATGCCGCCGGTCGTCGATGTGGAATACTACGGCGACAAGCAGTGCAATAAGCCCTCGCCGGAGGAAACGGAGTTCATTCTCCGTCCGCTTCTCGAACGTCTTGAAGAGCATTACGGCGTGAAGCCTATTATCTATACGACCTTTCCCGTCTATATGCGTTATATCAGCGATGCGTTTGCTGAATATCCGCTGTGGATAAGAAATATCAACTGCGAGCCGGAATTTCTCGACTGGGAGTTCTGGCAGTACAGCGATAAGGGCGAGCTTTATGGCTTCTGCGGCGAGGAAAAGTATATCGACCTTAATGTATATAACGGCTCCATGGAGGAATTCCTTGAGGAGTACGGACAGAAATAACAGGAGGTGCGTAAATGCAGCCATTTAAATTAATTTCTCCCATAAAGGATTATATCTGGGGAGGTACAAAGCTACGTGAGGAGTTCGGTAAGGAAAGCAGCCTCGAGCGTCTTGCTGAGAGCTGGGAGCTGTCGTGCCATAAGGACGGCTCAAGTGTCATTGCCGACGGCAAATACGCCGGAAAAACTCTTCCCGAGTATATTGCAGAGAATCCTGCTGCACTGGGTGAAAACTGCAAGAAATTTGAGTTCTTTCCGGTGCTTATAAAGCTCATAGATGCGTGTGATAATCTCTCGGTTCAGGTTCATCCCGATAACGAGTACGCCCAGCGTGTCGAGGGAGAGTATGGCAAGACGGAGATGTGGTATATCGTCGACTGTGACGATGACGCATCGCTCATCTATGGATTCAAGGACAGGATCTCTAAAGAGGACTTCCGTAAGGCTATCGAGGAGAATACTCTCCTTGACAAGGTGAATACAGTACCGGTCAAGAAGGGCGATGTGTTCTTCATTAACGCTGGAACGCTCCACGCTATCGGAAAGGGAATCCTTATTGCTGAGATCCAGCAGAATTCCAATACGACCTATCGTGTCTATGACTACGGCAGAGTAGGTGCTGACGGCAAGCCAAGGGAGCTTCATATCGAAAAGGCTCTCGATGTTACTGAGTTAAAGCCTGCGCCGGAGCAGAATAGCTATATCCCGCTTGCGCTTGAGGGCGACTGTGCAGGTACTTCTGTCCAGCTTCTTGCGGACTGCGAATACTTCACAGTTTCAAAGGCTGAGCTCGATAGCTCGCTCTACGTTGCAGAGGCAACTGATGCATCATTCATCCATATCCTTGCAGTCGAGGGAAGCGGAATTCTCTCTGACGGCAGCGAGGAGATGACGCTCAAAAAGGGCGAGAGCATCTTTATTCCCGCAGGTTCGGGGAAATATAATATCACTGGAAATTGCAGTATTATCATTACTGAAATTAATAATATCTAAATGGAGGAAACAATTATGAAATACTATGTAGGAATCGATCTCGGCGGAACAAATATCGTTGCAGGCGTTGTTGATGAGGAGTATAACATCATCGCTAAGGCTAGCACTAAGACAAACTGCCCTCGTCCGGAAAAGGAAATCGCTGACGATATGGCAAAGATGGCTATTCAGGCTGTTGCTAATGCAAATCTTTCAATGGACGATATCGAGTGGATCGGAGTGGGAACTCCCGGAATCGCTAACAGCGCAACAGGTATCATCGAGTACTCAAATAACCTCGGCTTCAAGAATACTCCCATGGTGAAGTATATTCAGGAGACTATAGATAAGCCTGTATTTATCGAAAATGACGCTAACGCTGCTGCATACGGCGAGTATGTTGCAGGTGCTGCTAAGGGTGCTAAGAACGCAGTCTGCATCACTCTCGGAACAGGCGTTGGCGGCGGAATCATCATCGACGGCAAGATCTATGCAGGTTCCAATTTTGCAGGCGCAGAGATCGGTCATACTGTTATCGAGGTTGACGGCCCTCAGTGTTCATGTGGCAGAAAGGGCTGCTTTGAGGTATTCTCATCTGCAACAGGTCTCATCAGAATGTCTAAGGAGGCTATGGCTGAGCATCCTGAGAGTATCATGAATAAGATGGCTGAGGAAAAGGGCAAGGTTACTGCTCGTACTTCATTCGATGCAATGCGTGCAGGTGACGCTGTAGCTAAGGAGGTTGTTGATAAGTACAACAAGTACCTTGCAGCTGGAATCACGAATACGATCAATATCTTCCAGCCTGACGTACTCTGCATCGGCGGAGGCGTATGCAACGAGGGCGATCCGCTTCTTCTCCCTGTAAAGGCACTCGTGGCTGAAGAGGTTTACACAAGAAATTCCGAGAAGAATACTGAGATCGTGATCGCTAAGCTCGGAAACGACGCTGGTATCATCGGTGCAGCTTTCCTTGGAAGAGCTAATGCTTAATCATAATCAGTATGGGCAGGTATGAGTGTCTGCCCATACGAAAACATGAATCTTATTATGCTATATGCACAAATCCGAGTGGATGGATTTGTGCATATAGCTATTTTTTTAAAACTCCTGCAACAATTCTGCCATAAAATGACACTGTATTAGTGAATCGATTCAAAGGGGAGGTTAATATGAAAGATTTCGCAACAGACGTCGCCCTTGCAAGAAAAGGCGACGCAGCAGCCTTTTCAAGGCTGTACGCTGAGGTTTATGAAGATTTATACCATATCGCATTATATAGCCTGAGAAATTCACATGATGCCTGCGATGCGGTGAGTGAGACTGTTCTCGATGCATTCTGCTCGATTGGAAAGCTCCGTGATGAAAAGGCATTCAGAAGCTGGATCATGCGTATACTCTCAGCTAAAATAAAACAGAAGCAGCGTGAATATTATGACGCTCCGGCTGAGCTTGAGGAGGCTTTCAACGAAAGCGTAGGCTTTGATTTTGTATCCTTCGAGGTGAGGGAAGTGCTGGAGAATCTTGATCCTGATTCGAGACTGCTGCTGTCGATGTCGGTGCTGGGAGGATATACCAGTGAGGAGATAGCTAAGATCTGCGGTTCAAAGGCTAATACAGTGCGTTCAAGACTTGCAAGAATAAAAATACAGCTCAGCAATGACTTGGCTGAGCATCCGATACTTGTGAAAGGAGAAACATTATGAAGGATAACAGAGATGAGATTCTGAAAAATGTACTGAGATCATCACCAGTTCCCGAGGAACTTCATCCCGAGAATATACGTGTGATGCTTGAGGAGAGTGCGCCTGTTAAAAAGAGAAATAATATAAAGGCAACAGTGCTGAAGGCAACGGCTGGAGCTGCTGCGTGTGCAGTAGTCGGCGGTTTCGGATTGCACTATGCAGGACAGAAGAATTTATTTAATAAAGATAATTCAGACCACTTCCTCACTGGCGGATATAACGAGGATGAAACCCCTAAGGGTGATGCTCACGAAGGGCAGGATGATGGATCAGACGGCGATAGAGTAACCAGAGCGGAGCTCGGAAGCTATGAGGAGCTTTATCAGCTGTTCGGTGAAGCGTATGAATCCTATGCTGAGACGCAGCGTAAATATGAATATGAATACGCTGTTGATGACATGCTCGTAATGGAGGGAGCTGCTGAGGAAGAGATAATGGACTCAGAAAGTTCCGCAGGAAGCAACTCTGTCGGTGACGGCATGGGCGATGCAACTGCTGGCGGAATGGGCGGCGGCAGTGATGACCATTTCGAGACTTATAATCAGGAGGAGGGTGTTCTCGAGGCAGATATCGTCAAGACTGACGGAGAGTATATCTACTACCTCTATACAGATTTTGACTGGGAGAGCACATCTGACGTCTGCTGTCTCAATATTGCAAGAGCTGACTCAGGAAGCTTTACTGAAGCTGTAAAGCTTGATATCACAGCAGATTTCCCGATTCCTGACGGCGACAATGACGAGAGCTATACATATCTCCATGATATGTATCTCTACAACGATATGCTCATCATTATTGGAACTACAGATATGTATTCCTACGAGGAAAGAAAGGTTTTTTCTGATATAGATGGCTACTGTGAAACAAGCTGGGGAGGATATACATCTGCAACTTACGTGAATGCCTATACTACAGGTACTGACCCTCAGCTTATCGGCTCGTACAGACAGGATGGTCAGTACAATGACGTGAGGATCAATAAGGATGGATATCTCTATCTTGTGACGAATGACGATACTGAGAGCTTTGGATTTATCGAGAGCGAGGAAAATATTGAACAGTACGTTCCCTTATCCGGAACAGAGATAACTGGAAATGATGTAGAGTGCGACTGCATCGCACCCGAGAATATCATAGTTCCCGGAGGAAATATCGAGGAGACTGATTATCTCAGCTACACAATCATAGGCTCAGTTGATCTTAATACCCCTGGCAGCATCAGCAGCTGTGAGGAGCTTGCGATTGCGGGAAGTACAGGAAATGTATACTGCTCGGGAGAGAATCTTTATGTTGTGAGCGGCTGGGAAGAAAGTGAGATCAGCAGGATTGCTCTCGCTGACGGAACGGTTTCTCATGAAGCAACCGGAGCTGTAAGCGGAAGCATCAAGGATCAGTTCTCAATGAGTGAACATAACGGCTATTTCAGAATTGCAACAACAGAAACTCTCAGCGAAGAGACTCTTGAAACTTACGGCGATGAGACTTATGTTTCATATAATTACCTCGGCGAGACAAACCATGTTTTCGTGCTTGATATGAATATGAATATTGTCGGCAGCATAAGCGATTTCGGAATCGACGAGAGCATCAAGTCAGTACAGTTCAACGGCGATATGGCGTACGTTGTAACATATGAGCAGACCGATCCGCTGTTTTCGATCGATCTCAGCGATCCGGCAAACCCTGTCATACTCGACGAGTTCAAGATCCTCGGCTACAGCACATATATGCAGCAGTGGAGTGATGGATTGCTCCTTGGATTCGGTGCAAGCGCCGATGAAAACGGCATCGAGGATGGCATCAAGCTTGTAATGTTCGACAACTCTGACCCGAACAATCTTCAGGAAGTCGGAATCGAAATGATCACTTACGATCCGTTCGAGGGCGACTGCTGGGTGTATTCATCTGCTCTCGCTGAGCGAAAGGCACTGCTCATCGCACCTGAAAAGAACCTCATCGGAGTCCCTTACGAGATCCATACAGGTGTGGATAATGGCTATGAGTATGAATATAATGTAGATGCAAGGTATGAGTTCTTCAGCTACGAGGACGGCGATTTCATAAGCAAGGGTTCGATTGCAAAGGACGTTTCATCCGAAGATTCCAGCCCCTACGACAGAGCTGTATACATCGGTGATTATTTATACATCCTGTCAGCAGAAGAATTCGTTTCAGCCGATATCGAAACCCTCGAAATATATGAATCAGCAGTGTTCTGATCAATAAAATAAACAGTACCGTTGTCGGTGTTGTTCTTATAGGAGTTTTTACATGAATTATTGAGGAAAACCCTTTTGAAAAAGGGTTCTTCCTCAAACTCCTTTCCTAAAACTTTCGTATTTAATTTCCGCCTGACAGGGCACACTTATCAATCATAAGAGAAATTTAGTATTTCTCGCAGTGTGCCCTGTCAGGCGGAAATTAGTATAAAAGTCTTTGGAAGGGGGCTCGGGGTGACTCCCTGCGGGGCAGGGAGATGTCAGCGAAGCTGACAGAGGGTACGGGTGCCGGTTAGGCAGAACCTTTCTTCAGAAAGGTTTCCACCGATAACTACATATAAAGTTCCTATAAAAACAATGCCGATGACGGTACTGATTAATTTTACTTACAGATCAGAGAGGATTTAGCGGAGTCGAAAGCGGCAATGACTTTGTCGCACCAATTGTCAAAATCGGGGTCCTCGAGCTGAAGCTCGGGATGTGCGAGGATATTCTCGACAGTCATGCGGATACCCTGATCGGCACGCACTGTCGCAGTAAATTCCGGAACGGCACGCTTTATCTTGCTGTTATCGAAAACTACGGAGTTAGCCTTGTCGCCGATAAGGCTTCCTAACAAGTCATAATCGCTCACAGAGGCAAGGAAATCGCTGGGGATATGGCGAGCGTCGAGTGTTACTCCGAGAGAGTCAGCGATGATCTGATAAATCTGATTCCATGTCACGCTCTCGTCGGAGGTGATATGGAAAGCCTGACCGATCGCATGGATATTTCCGACAAGACCAGCGTAAGCCTTAGCAAAATCTGAATTATGAGTGATTGTCCAGAGTGATGTACCGTCGCCGTGGATAATTACTGGCTTGCCGCTGAGCATTCTTCTTAACACCTGCCAGCTTCCGTTTGAGCCATGAACACCAAGCGGAACTGAACGCTCGTCATAAGTATGACTTGGACGAACGATCGTAACAGGAAAACCGTTTTCACGGTATAGCTTCATAAGAAGCTCCTCACAGGCGATCTTGTTTCTGGAATACTGCCAGTAGGGATTTGAAAGGGGAGTGCTCTCAGATATGAGATAGTCCGAGGGCAGCTTCTGATAAGCCGAAGCGGAGCTGATGTAGATATACTGACGAGTGATGCCGTTAAAAAGGCGGAAATCACGCTCGACGTGTTCCGGAACAAAGCCGATGAACTCACCTACGGCATCGAAACTCATTCCTGAGAGCTTACTTCTGACATCATTTTCGTCATTGATGTCAGCGTTTATGATACGTACATTTTCCGGAAGCTCACTTGTGCGGCTGCCTCTGTTGAGCAGGTAAAGCTCATGTCCCTGTGCTGAAAGAAGGCGTGTGATCGCCATGCTTATAGTACCAGTTCCGCCGATAAATAATATTTTCATTACTGCACCTCACTGAAATTTCATATTCTGCCGTTCAGCAGCACAATGCTGCCTTCACTGTAACTGAATTATATCACAGAAATTGTTGCATTGCAACAATTTCTATATATTCGGGTGGAAAATTTGGTTTAATTCTGCATATAAAGAAAAAATCGCCGCAAAAAAGCGGCGATTTGATCATTTGTCCCTTTCACAGAGGAAAGAATTCATAAGGAATATATTGCATCATCGCAGGGGGGAATGTGCAGAACCCTGCGTATCAGCGTATAAAGGAAAATCAGATTATCAGCAGAGTCCCTGCTTTTTCATTTCATCAGCAACAAGCTTAGCAACAGCCTTTGCGCCTGTTTCAGTGAAGTGAGTCATATCGGTTGAACCTGTAGAGCACATATGATACTGATAAGCGGCATCATAACCGATAGAATTGTAGTGAGCGACCATAAGTGAGTTGAGGTCGATGCATGGGATGTTATACTTAGCAGCAAGCTTCTTCATTGCCTGGCAGTAGTTTGTATAGCTATTGACGAACTTGCCGTTTGAGTAGGACTTGAGTCCGATAACAGTAGTAACGAGTACAGGTTCAGCACCCTTTGATTTTGCGCCCTCGATATATTTTGTGAGATAGAATTCAAATGAGCCTTCAGTAGGAGAATCAACGTTTCCGCAAACCGGAGCATATCGTTCAGCCTTTGAAGATGCGGAGTCGTTGATTCCGAACTGAATGAGGAGCTGATCGCCTTCCTTGATGGAGGCAAGGATGGTATCGAGTCTTCCGTTGTCATAGAAGCTCTTAGAGCTTCTGCCAGCGATTGCATGGTTGGAAACTGTTACGTTATCAGCGAGATAGTCTCCAAGGAATGCGCCCCAGCCCTGCTGAGGAGCATAGCTATCCTTGTAAGTCTGAACAGTGGAATCGCCAGCGATATAAACAGTACGTGCAGCATTCGGATCAACTGAGCTGCTGGGATTATCCTGTTCGGGAGAGTAAACCTCAGCGATAGGCTCGTCGGTCTTTTCGATAGTAACGTAATCGAAATTCGGGCCGCCGTTTTCAGTAAGTGAGGTGAGCTTGATGGTGTTAGCACCAGCGTTGAGCGGAACTACGATACCACGCTCTGCCCACTGAGTCCAAGCTCCAGTTCCGAGGAAGGGCTGAACCCAGTAATCAGTTCTGTTATTAACTTCGAGCTTCATCGGTCTGTCAGTTTCAGTACCGTTTGCGACTCTGAAAGTAACGAGGTAGTTGCCAGCGCTTTCAGCGTTGAGTGTCCAAGTGATCGAGCTGTCGGTGCTGTTGTCGAGGTTGATGTAGCCTTTTCCGGAGAAGCCCTCGTTTACAGTTTCCTCAGCGGCATTTACATAGACTGCATCCACTGCAAAATAGCGTGAGCTGAAGCTGTTGAGAAGCTTTCTGAGCATGATCATATCGAAGGAGTTAACGCTTCCATCGTTGTTGATATCAGCTGCGCTGCGCTGCTGATCGCTAAGTTTTTCAGCGCCGATAAGGAATCCCTTGAGTTTTGCAGCATCGGCAACGCTTATTTCGCCGTCGAGGTTTACATCACCATCGATAACGCCCTGAGCGGGAGGAGCAGTTACTGTAGTAGTTGTTGTAGTAGTAACCGGAGCAGGAGTTGTCTGGGGAGTAGTAGTTGGCTGAGAATAGCCTGATACAGGCTCGAGGATCCATTTCTGATTGTTTCCGCCGTTTGCAGCCCACTGCTGGATATTAGCGCCGGCTTCTGTACTTTTTGCATTTACCTCGATACATGAGGCATCGCCCGTAATTTTTGTAAGGATAGTGTATGAACCATCTGAGTTTTTAACAAACTTGAACTGCTGATTATCGCCGCCCTTGTTTGTATAGATCTCGATATTAGCGCCGTTTTCAGTGCTTTTTGCGGAGACATCGAGTGCATAGGTATTACTGTCTCCGAGCTGTGAGATGAGATAGTAGTATCCGTTTCCAGCAGATACAGCCTTCCATGAGTTATGGTTCTTAGCACCGTTTGCAGTCCACTGCTGGACGTTAGTGCTGTTTGCAGCAGTCTCCTCAAATACTTCCATGTAAAGACCGCTGTTTACGTTTTTGATCATGTATACAGCGCCGTCCTGAAGCTCTGAGCCTGACTGTGGAGGAGTGACAGGAGTGCCCGATTCTGAGCCTGAAATAGAGCTCCAGTCGATCTGCTTAGCAAAAAGCTCAGCAAGCTTGAGGGCACCCTGTCTGTTAGGATGGAGATTATCAATGAACAGTGCGTCAGCGGCAGTTGCGCCGATTGAAACACAATAATTCTGGAACAGATTGAACAGATCGACTACCTTTACATTCTGCTCTTTGCCGATCTGATCGAGCTGAGCTGCGAACCAGCGGCTTGTAAGAAGGGGATTCTTAGTATAGTCACCCTTGCGTCCCTGCTGTTTAACGAGAACTACTTCCATTCCTTTAGCCTTGGCACGCTTAACCATGTCGGTGACAGTGTTGTAATATTCAGTTGCGTTGGAATAATTTGTATCGTTGATACCGATCGAGATGATATAGAGGTCGCCCTTTTTGCCGTAGTGCTCAATAGCGTCGAACTGACCTGCATCAACAAAGCCCTTTGCATACTGACCGCTTGCCGCCATATTGCGTACGTTCCATGAATCGTCGATATACTGATCAAGAACCTGACCCCAGCCAGCCTGAGTGCTTGTAGCCTTGGGGTAGTAGTTGCAGACGGTGGAGTCTCCGCAGAGCCAAACAGTCTTTGGAAGCTGAGCGGTATCGGATACCTTATTGATCTCGATAGCGCTGATCGTGTATGCATAGCCAGCCTTTCCGGCAGCAGCACGGATGTTGAGCTGACCGTCAGTAACAGGGATGAGGATCTCATCGACTGCGTTATTTCCAGTCATATTAACGATCTGGAGCATATTCTCCATGTATACGCTTGTTCTTGAAGTGTTTCCGAGGGTTACCTTTACGCTGTAAAGACCGTTCGGAAGATCGGCATTGAATGTAGTAGAGGAGGTGAACTGAACAGCGTCGCTGAGCGCTCCGCTTCCTGAGGCAGCTACATTTGAAACGCCTGAAGCAGAAGAGAAACCGTAGCCCTTTGATGCGCTGTAGACATCAGATGCGCTGACGCTTGTGTAGCCGTTCTGAGCATTTGCACCGAGGTCGAATTTGAGATTTACCGGAGTTACAGCCGGAGTATCAGGCTGAGTGGGCTGAGAAGGCTGAGTTGTTCCAGAGCCTGTGCCCTTGCCGTTTATTGTTACATTAGGACGCTCAGGGAGATTTTCATCTGAACCGAGATAGAAGCTTGTATGCGGAGGCTGATTATAGCCAGACTGCTCAGCAGCTACCTGTGTACGGTAGTGAACATCATGCATGAGTGTAGTAAGACGTGTGTCAGTAGTATAGGGAGTGCTGTAGACTCTGATATACTTGCTGTCGCTGCTTCTGAGGAGAAGCTCCTCACGCCAGTCGCCGAATACGTCAGCAGAAAGGCAGGGGCTTGATTTTGAGCTGTTGTTTGAAGCGCATCCGTCAGCAGAAAGAAGAGTATTGATCTTGCTTGAGCTGATATATTTAGAGATCTTTGTACCGTCGAGGATCTCACGCTCGAGATCGCCGTCCCAGTAGATCATCATATTCTGAGCGGGCTTGTTAGTTGCAATAGTCTTACCGCTGCTGTTGAAGATATCTCCGCCGGTAGCGCCCCAGAATTCAGTTCCGGGATTGCTTGCAAGGATGTTTCCGCAGCAAGCTCTTCCGGTATCCTTTGAGTGGTCTTTGTGGAAGATAAACTTGCCGGTTTTAGCGTCGATGAGTGATACGCCGTAAGGAGCGTTTTCGTGGCACATCCAAAGCTCAAGACCTTCTCTGTCAGGGAGGAAGTCGCTGAGATGGAGAGCATCGCCGTGACCCTTATCATTGCACCAGAGGAGCTTTCCGTTATCATCGATGCAGGTTGAACCAAGCACAAGCTCCTGTCTGCCGTCATTATCGACATCAGCCGGCATAGCGTTATGGTTTCCGTCGTGATATCCGGGAGCGCTTTCGCTGTTTCCGGTATCGAATTTCCAGCGCACGACGAGCTTCTTGTCGACTACGTCGTAAGCAACGGCAGTCATTCTTGTGTAGTAACCTCTGACAGAAACAGCGCTTGGCTTAACGCCGTCGCAGTAAACGACCGCTCCGAGGAAACGGTCAACACGGTTTCCATAGTTATCTCCCCATGAGCTTACCTTGCCACGGGGGAATGCGTATTCGACAGTATCGAGAGCCTTACCAGTAGCGCCCTCGAAGAGAGTATAGTATTCCGGGCCTGAGAGGATATAGCCCTTTTCATTACGGTAATCCTTGCTTGCGTCGCCGATCACCTTGCCAGTACCATCGACAGTACCGTCAGCAGTTTTACAGGTCATCTCAGCCTTGCCGTCGCAGTCAAAATCGGCAACGAGGAACTGAGTATAATGCGCTCCTGCACGGATATTTTTACCAAGATCCACACGCCAGAGCTGTTTTCCCTTCAGCGTATAGCAGTCGATAAAGACATTTCCCGTATAGCCTTCCTGGGAATTGTCCTTTGAGTTTGAAGGATCCCATTTTACGAAAAGTTCATACTGACCGTCACCGTCAACGTCGCCCAGTGAGCAGTCATTTGCACTGTAGGTGCATCCTGAGCCAGTCGGAACCTTCAGCGGGATATCGAAATAATTCTTGTTTGCAGTAAAATCACAGTTTTCGGAGGATACAACTGCTCCGCCTGAAACATAGTCTACTCTGTAAGCCGAGCTGCTGCTGCCGCTTTTATCGAGGTAGCAGGTAGCGTTGCCGGATTTGCTGGTATAGATGAGATTATTGTCACGGTAAAGTCTGAACTCAGCATTGTCGCTGTCGCTTGCGAGGAATCTCCAGCTTACGAGCATTCCGTTTCCGGTGTTGATCGCAGTGATACCTCTGTCGAGGTATTCCACGATGTTTTTACCTGTTCCGCCGGAGCCATAGGCAGCGCTGACGCTGTTAACAGCTGGCAGAGCTGATGGCAGCAGACCTGCACTGACAGCCAGAGCCGCAGCCATAGACGCAATTCGTCTGAATTTCTTCATTTTTAAGTAACCCCTCTCTGAAAATATATTTTTCAGTGTAATAAAATTGCTTTTTCTTTTTCTGGACAGAATATTTTAGACGGCCGGTCTGAAATCTGTTAACGATTAATCCATAAATTGATTATATCCCAGTACGCCATAATTTGCAATGAAGAATTCTATCATTCACTTGACAATTTGTTGCAGATTTGGTATAATTTTACTAAAGTTCAGTGGTGTTTTTTGAACTATCTTGCTATATTGAGGAGGGATCTGCTGATGCATATTTACCAGCTCGGGTGGAATTGGAAGCATCCTGAAAGCTTTGCGATAGAACGTCCGAACGGGCATTTTGGATCACAGGTGCTTCTGATACGTTCAAAAGGAAGACT
Source organism: Ruminococcus sp. (assembly GCA_045128995.1). Lineage (GTDB taxonomy): Bacteria > Bacillota > Clostridia > Oscillospirales > Ruminococcaceae > Ruminococcus. The sequence goes on along the minus strand of JBGVIW010000060.1, from coordinate 8,380 downwards.
GAAGATGGGTGAGCGTGAATATCGTGTAGAGAAGAATACGGTTTTTCTTGTGGAAAGCTGCCTTCCGCACTGTATATACGCCGACGGCGAGGAATATGCCGATGACTGGATCCGCTTTAGTATTGATCCCGAGGACAGTGACTTCATAGATTCGCTGAGGCTGGAATATAATGTCCCGATAAAACTCAAAAACGACAGCGTTTCAAAGCTGATCGCCGCTGCAGTTGATATATTTGAATCTGACGTTCCCCAGAAAAACGAGACGCTGAATTATATTATGAAGGCGATATTATCTCATATAAATGAATATATAAATCCCCAGAGCAAGAATACTCCTAATTATTACGACGAAGAGCTTGATAATATAAAGAAAGAGATATATGATAATCCGTCCCACGAATGGAGTATTCCTGAGATTGCAGAGAACCTGAATATCTCTGTTTCACACTTCCAGCGGCTCTACAAAAAGCGCTATGGCGTTTCATGCATGAACGATGTATTCATAAGCCGTATGCAGTATGCAAAGCATCTCCTGCTTCAGACAGATTATCCTGTAAAAAAGATAGCCCTTATGTGCGGATACCAGAATTATGAGTATTTTTCACGTTCATTTGCAAAATATGCCTGCATTTCGCCTGTCCAGTATCGTGATAAATATAAAGAGTCGTAGATCATACATAAACAAAAAATCCCGGAATATCCGGGATTTTTTTATAATGCAATTGGTTTGATACTAATCTTTCAGTTTATTTCTCATAAAAATGAGATCGAATACGTTCAGCACGCTATCCTCGCAGAGATCGCCTGCATGAGCATCGGTGATATCTCCGGAACACAGCAGCCACTGCTGGAGCATTACCACATCTGCTACAGTAAACCGTCCGTCAGCATTTACATCGCCCTGTATGATTTCAGACTTCAGACGGATATTATTTTCGTTCGCATAATCGATTGCTGTGCCGGAGACTGAATCAATGATGAACCCGTCCTTGATGCCATAGCCGTTATTGTATTCATAGCCCATCGAACGCTCACCGAAGGCAGTCTGTGTGCCGTTAACCGTGATCATCTCAAGTGAACCGCAGTCAAGGAAGGCGTATTCGCCGACGGTTGTACAGGATGCGGGAATAGTGATCTCGGTGATGGATTCGCAGCCACAGAAGGCTCGCTGTTCGATCATGGCAAGTCCATCCGGAAGGCTGACTCCCTCAAGCTTCGGGCAGTCATAAAATGCATACTGTTCGATCGAATACAGCGATTTTGGCATATTTACCGTTTCAAGCTCGGTGCAGTGCACAAAGGCAAAGCGGCTTATATGAGTTATCGTTTCGGGGAGCGTAACTGACCTGAGCTTATTGCAGTCTTCAAAAGCATACCAGTCTATTACCGTAACAGGAAGTCCCTCAATAGTATCGGGAATGACAAGATGCTCGATGGTGTTGTCAAAGCCAGTGATGCGGATGCTGCTTCCGGATACAGTATATTCGAGATGGTCGATATCGGTAAAGCTCCACTCTACAGCCGCAGATGTATTGGCAGGGCTGTTTTCTGAAGCGCCGTTATTAACGTTATCCGGAGTGACAGTATAGCTGCTTTTTGCTGAGATATTTCCGCACACGTCGATACATTCAAACTCGTATACAGCTGTTTCGCTGCCGAGATCGAATTCATAGTCGATCCAGACGTTCTGAGTTGTATTTGAGCCAGATCCTCCGATGCTTACGCCGGGTACGAGGTAATCATAGAGCTTTCCGTTTTTGTAGATATTTGTCTGAGCAACGGCAGTGTTATCGGTCATTCCGTAGAAGGACAGCTGAAGTCGCTGGGCATCCTCAGCGATGACAGCTTCGGTTTTCACCACTGTTGGCGGAGCAGGGCATTCTGTTTCAATATCACCAGTTTCAAGATAGTGCAGGAAATTCTCATGGAACTGCGGCATTGCGTTATATGGTGAGTAATGGTGCGGATACGCAAAGCAGTAGAGCGCATCTGCGTAAGGCTGAGCGATTTCAAGCTGAGTGGTAAAATCTCTCACGCTTTTAGTGCCGACATAGGAAACACCATGCGGACTGCTCATTCTTGAAGCGTCGGGAGAAACGAACATCTCTGCGTTAGTACCCAGAAGGAGCTTAGTGCCTCTGATCTCGTTTGAACGGTCAACAGCATTTCTGTAGGCAGCCATCCATTCCTCAAGATGAGCGAGATCATTACCTCCGCCTCCACAGCTGTCTTGAGGGCATATCATATCTCCGTCACGGAACGGGATGCGGCTTAATACCTCAGTGTAATACTCAGTAAATCTGTCAGCGTTAATACTTGCGTAGCCGTAACCGAAAATGTTAACATAAGGACTGAACAGCAGCGGCATATCCGGATCAAGCGAATTGCACTGGTCGATGACCATAGTAAACATCTCGTCAAGTCCGTCGGCATATGCATCAATTCCGATATCGGTATCCATATAAATAGTATTGTACAGCTCGGTTACAAAATAAAATCCGTAATAAGTATCGGGATACTGAGCCTTGTACTTATTATAAAGCTCGGCAGTGATTTCATTGCAGCGTGTCATATATTCCCTGTTAGCGATCCTGCCTTCCTCTGAGGCGATATCGCTGTTCCATGCACAGTCAAGTCCCATTCCGAGATATAGCTTTATGTCGTATTTTTCACAGTAGAAGAGAAGATCTCCCAATGCGTCATAAACATAGTAATCCTTCAGATAATCAAGCTCAGAAGGGTAGTAAACCGTCCATGTGCCGTCAGTATTATGATTTGCAACATCGCCCATGATAAGATACTCGATGCCAGTCTCCTTCAGTATCTGCATTTCAGCATCCCAGCGTTCATCGTCATATGTGGCATAAAGCCAAGGCTGGATGAAGGTGCCGTTGATCGAGGTAATGTGCTCCACTGTATTGGCTGAATCAAATGCATTAGATGCGATACTGTTTATACTGCTGCCTGCTGATAAGCCGATAAGAGCAGCGACAGCTGTCGATAAGATTTTTCTGATGCTCATAAATCTCCTCCTTGCTCCGGTTGATGCAAGCTTCCGGAAGCTTTCTGATTTTATTATATCATACGACTGGTCAAAAAGCAACAAAGTCCGGCGTTGGGACGATGATAATTTTATTGACATAGCCGAAGAGCGATGGTATACTAATAATACAGGAACTGAATTTTTAGGAGGAGAAAGGGATGAAAATAAAGAAATTACTAGCGGTAGCAGCAGCTCTGACGCTATCCGGATGCTCAGGCAGTGCTAAGGAGAATTTCTCCGGCGTAGGGAAAAATGCAGAGGATGCAGTGAGTCAGGATAGTAATGGATCTAGTGATAGCAGAGATGAGGTTAATGGAGATATTGCAGTGCTCTCTATAAAAACAAAGAATCAATCTGCGGATGTGATGGATTTTGTAACAGAACCAGTAGCATCGCACGTTGCTAAGGATATAGCGTCATGGACACCGGGCTATAAAATGCCGCCTGCACCGTATTATGAGGAGTGTACCATTACGCTGACTGGGGCAGATAATAAAGTCCTGCTGGATTCTGCCGAGGCAAAGGTGAAGGTAAGAGGCAACTGGACGACTACATATAAAAAGAAGCCGCTGCGCATTAAATTTACTGAAAGACAGAATCTTCTGGGGCTTAATGACGGCGCAGAGATGAAGAACTGGGTACTGCTGGCAGAATATAAGGATGCCTCGATGCTGAGGGATAAGACTGCGCTTTCCATTGCACAGGAAATACTTGGTGAGGACGGACTTTATGCAGCTGATGCGGAGTTTGTCGAAGTAGAGATAAATGACGAATACTGGGGAGTATATCTACTTTCAGAGCTTCAGCAGATAAACGAAAACAGAGTGAATATAACTGAGGCGGCGAAGGATTATACAGGTACTGATATCGGGTATTTCATGGAGTATGATGGCTACTACGTAAATGAAGAACCGCTCCAGAGCTTTTTCGTTGACTATGCCGATAACGCTCCGCTTGTACCTTTTGACGGAAACGGCGGAAGCGGAAAAACTATAACCTGTCTCAGCGAGAGAAGATCAGATGGAAAAAAGGATGTTGGCATTACGATAAAAAGCGATATCTATTCTCAGGCTCAGCATGATTTTATTGAGGATTATGTGAATAATGCTTACAGGATCATGTATTCAGCTGCTTACGAGGACAAGGCGTATGTGTTCAGCGATGATTACACAAAAATCGTCGAGGATAAGAATATTTCGCCGCAGGAGGCTGTTGAAAAAGCTGTGGATGTGAACTCGCTTGCGGATGTGTATATTATAAATGAGATTGCGTGCGATGCAGATATTTACTGGTCGAGTTTCTTTATGGATGCCGATTTCGGTGAAGGCGGAAGCAGGAAGCTTACTTTTGAAGCGCCATGGGACTATGACTCAGGTATGGGAAATAAGGATCGCTGTGCTGACGGACAGGGATTCTATGCAGCAAATATCGTCCCCGATGTAAATAACGGCTATGAAACAGTTAATCCATGGCTGGCAGTATTGATGTACGAGGACTGGTTTCAGGATATCATAAGAGACAAATGGACGGATGCATACGATTCAGGAGTATTTGACCGTGCGTATACAATGATAGAAACCGACACTGCGCAGTATCAGGATGCATTTGAAAGGAATTACCAGAAATGGAATAATATCTTGGATAAGTCTGAATTTGCTAACGAACTTTCAAGAAAGGCTGCGAAATGCAAGACTCATGCTGAGGCGGCTGAATATCTCAAAGAATGGCTGCAAAGCAGAGTAGAATTTCTGAATGATTACTGGCATGACTGATCATATAATCATGGTGTGATGACTTTGCATCGGTCTTTGGCAGAGTTTCGCAATATATTAAAAAAGGAGCGTCCTAATAAGGGACGCTCCTTTTTAGTATTATGAAGAGAGATTATTCTTCATTTTTTCTTCTTCTGCATTTAACCATTATACCGGCACCGAAGAATATCATTGCAGCGGCAGCGAGCATAATGTAGTCATAAACTACAGAGTATCCAGTCTGCGGAAGAGTTGTAGTAGTTGTTGTAACGGATGTGGATGCAGATGTAGAAGTGCTGGTTGATGAAGAGGAGGAAGACGCTGTAGAAGTTGATGTAGAAGTTGAAGTTGATGTTGACGTTTCGGTAGATGTGGTAGTTACAGTGTCGGATGTAGTAGTTACAGTGTCAGATGTGGTAGTTACAGTGTCAGATGTGGTAGTTACAGTTTCGGATGTAGTAGTTGCAGTGTCGGATGTGGTAGTTACAGTGTCGGATGTAGTAGTTACAGTGTCAGATGTGGTAGTTACAGTGTCGGATGTGGTAGTTACAGTGTCGGATGTAGTAGTTACAGTGTCAGATGTGGTAGTTACAGTGTCGGATGTGGTAGTTGCAGTGTCGGATGTGGTAGTTACAGTGTCAGATGTAGTAGTTACAGTGTCAGATGTGGTAGTTACAGTGTCGGATGTAGTAGTTACAGTGTCGGATGTGGTAGTTACAGTGTCGGATGTAGTGGTTGTAGTTGTTGTAATAGGCTCAGTGCATGTTGTTGTAGTAGTAGAAGTTGTAGTAGTGTCAACAGGAGTGGTAGTTGTTGTGGATGTTGTAGTCGTAGTAGTAGTTGTTGTTGTTGTTGTTGTCACTGCATTGATAACCATCGTACCTGTAACTATTTCATAGTTATCGGTATCTTCAGGAGTAAACTTCCACTCGAGAACGTTTTCGCCAGCGATAAGGTTATTCAGCTCAGTGATCCACTCAAGTGTACCAGCGATAACTCCGTCGTATACTAACTCAGGAAGTGACTCGCCTTCAAAATATTCGCCCTCAGGTATTGAAGGTGTTATCTCGGGATTTGCCTTTGTGATCTCGAATGTTGCTGTGATCTCGCCATTGTAGAAGCTGCCTGTTCCGGTGATAGTAATGCTTGCTGTACCAGCATTTACATTATTTTCGTAAGAAACAGTATAATCTTCGTCAACTTTAAGCAGAGTATCATTGAACATTACCTCGACCTCAGGTTCAAGTGCAGAGCCAGTATAATCCTGATCCTCGATAGGAGTGATCATATCCTGTGTCAGCGTGCATGAAACGGGAGTAAGGGTAAATGTTTCGGTATAACCGTTGCCCACATTATAGGTATAGGTAATATTTGCTGTCGGGTCGATAACTGTAATAATATTGCCGTCTACAGTTGCATTTGTCCATTCACTTGCCTTGCTGATATCAAATCCCTTGGGAAGCTCATTCAGATCGAATGCTGCGCCGTTAAGCTCGATGTCATATACGTTGTAGGCGCAATACAGGTCAGTCAATGCTGTATTATTGCTCAGATCAAGGCTTGTTAGCTGATTGTTGTAGCAGATCAGTTCGGTCAGGGCTGTGTTATTTCTCAGGTCAAGGCTTGTTAGCTGGTTGTTTTGGCAGTACAGCTCGGTCAATACTGTACAGTTGCTAACATCAAGGCTCGTAAGCTGGTTGTCTTCACAGCGTATATACTCCAATGCAGTGTTATTGCTCAGGTCAAGACTTTCAATCTGGTTGACATAGCAGGACAGAGTTTGCAGTGCCGTGAAATATTCGATACCTGTAAGGTCAGCAATACCCATGTTTCCTAAATAAATAATCGTTGCGTTGTTGATTTCAGCAGCGCTCAGGTATCCGTCGGAATTTGCGTCTATATCTGAGAGTACATAATTGCGGAAGTTCTCATCGGGGAAGGTATCCTCGTTGATGGAGACAGAGATATTCCAGAAAGCCTGCGCTGAACCGGTGAAATTGTCCTTGCCGGTGATATCGAGCTTGTATTCGCCGACATCAGTTCCGGTATTTCCGCCAGTGATGTCATAATCGTCAGGAGTCAGCGTGAAGCCGTTGACAACTACGCTTTCAATAGTCTGAGTGATCAGTTCTCCTGTGTAGGCGAAAATATCAGTGATAGTGAGCTGAGCACCGCTGATGTCAAGCGGAGCGATCTCAAAGCTCCATGATTCGTCAGAAATCTCGCTTGGGGTTGTATAGTTCATACAATCCTCGCTGAGAGAGAGCTTAACAGTATATGTTCCTGCGTTAACAGGCGCATCAACAGGATTTCCAGCGGCGTCATAATAGCTTATGATGATATCTTCAGCACCGATAGCGTCAGATGTGAAAGAAGCCTGTTTTGCAGAGCCGTTATAGATACGATCCGCCGGAGCATTAAAGATGAACATATCTGCTGTTGCATTTGCCTTTTCGATGGTAAATGTCACGCTTGCGGAAAAATCATCAAGAGAAATACTTGCAGTATGCTCGCCTGCATTTATACAGCCGTCCTCGCAGCAATATGTGATCTCGAAGCTTTCACTTTCAAGAGTACCAGTCTGCTCGACATTTGCCGTATAAGCTGTACCGTTATATATTCCTACCTCTGCGGTGATGACTGCTTTTCCAAGCTCTTCGCCGCAAAGCTCACAGTTGTCAATGATGGTATTTTCATTTGCGGAATAAGAACTCTTGCAGTCCTCTATGCATATGATATAGCTTTTATTTGCTTCGGTAGCCTCAGAGAATGTGTGAGTAAGAAGGATTTCATTTGTGCCGGATGCTTTTACTTCAAGAGTTGCGCCCTCGGCAAATGTACCATAAAGTACGAGATTGCCCTGTGAATCCGTAGTATAGGCATTAGCATCGTACGTCAGCTCACCAGTTGGTCCAGCAGGGTCAAAGGTTCCGCTAAGCAAATATTCTGTATCGGGCTTGCCGATAAGGCGGATTCTTGAATATGGGCGGACATGATCTGAAAAATCAACCTTAAGAACGCCGTTTTCTATACTGCATTTTGCTTCTATGTATTCTTCTGTATCGACCGATCTGGAGTTCAACAGACCAAACTGATCATAGTAATAAGCGTTGGAATATACTGCCTGGAGCTGATCCAGTTCTTCGGGAATGAATACGGTATCTAATACTCTTATGTCGTATACCCATTCACCGGTTTGGTAGATAGGTTCAGTAATCCAGAACGCAGTTATATCATCTGCCTGAGCGATCTGAATCTTGTCGCCCTCTTCCCAGTACTGTTTGCCGGTATATCCTTCGTCGTCGCTCCAGATGTTCTCGAAGGGATCACCTGTTATGGAAATATCACGAATCTCCACTGCACCGCAGACACATTCGCCGTTTTCGTCGAATGAGTGATTGATATTTTCGATCAGATACTCGCAGTCCGGACAAGACTTATTATTAGTCATCTTGTCGTTAGCGGTGTAGGTGAAGTTATGATTTGTCGTACCATCGGCACAAACGAAGCTTATGCTCTTGAAGGTAAAGCCGTTCCAAGCTGCTGTGCCGTCGTCGTTGAAGGTCACATCGGATATCTTGTTCGA
>JBGVIW010000059.1:0-29166 GCA_045128995.1 Ruminococcus sp. | reverse complement strand
AATGAAAAATCCCAGATAGGGTCTAGAAGACCCTATCTGGGATTTTTGGTTAAAAGTCTTTGGAAAGGGGTCTGGGGAAGAACCTTTCTTCAGAAAGGTTTGCCCCAGTAAACGACAAGACCCCTCACCCGATAAAATTACTGCATAAGAGCGTTGAATCTTTCGACTTCCTCAGTGATAACGCCAGTCCAAGCGTCACGGAGAGTAGCCCATGAATCTACAGCAGCATTACCCTCGAGGAGAGCCTCGGAGAGGTTGTTCATAACGCCTCTTGTCTCGTAGGTATACTCGCCTGAGCCGTACATTCTCTCGCCCATACCGTAGCCGAAGTCGAATACGGGAGTTGTGTTGTCTGTATCGAGGTAAGACTGGAGGGCATCGTACTGCTCCTCAGTTACGAAGCTCTTAGTAACGCCGGCAGCGGACTTCTCAACAACGAGAGCCTTCTGCTTAGCAAGCTCCTGATACTCCTCGCTTGTAGCAGCGAGACGCTCACACTTGATGTATGTAGCAACAGCTTCGCCCTTATCAGAGCCGTCAACGAGCATCTTTGCAGCGAAGTTGCAGCAGAGGTAGTAATCGTCAGCATCGGGAGACTTCGGGAAAGGAACGATCATAAGGTCAGCGTCCTCGTTCTTAGCGTTAGAAGCACCAAGCGCCCAGTTAGCCATTGCGAAGAAGAGAGTTGACTGATCATCCGGGAAGTAGCCTACCCAGTCAGGTCTGTAGAGCTGCTTTGTAGCCATTTCCTGCATAAGAAGCTCAGCCTTTTCGATCTCGGGATCGTCGATATTGTTGGAGAACTTACCGTCCTCGTAGTTGACAACAGTATGACCTGTTGACTGGATAACAGCCTGACCGAACCAGCCGTTGATACCATATCTTGTAGAGCCTTCGGGAGCATTTGAAACGAATGTATTCATCATTTCCATCATAGCGTCCCAATCCCACTCGCCGTCCTCATAAAGCTCATAGGGATCATCGAGACCCTCAGCCTCCATCATCTTTCTGCTGTAGGTAACGAGGAGCGGATCAGAAATAGTATAAGGAACAACGTAATGAGAGCCGTTGTACTCGAACATATCAATAACCTCAGTCATATCCTCCCAGAGGTCGGTATCCATTTCGAGGATATCGTAGTAATCATCAAGAGGCTGGTATTGATTCTTTGAAACGCCGTTCGGAACAGCATCCCACTCGTATGGGAACATATCAACAGGATCGCCTGCGAGGAGTCTCTGAGCGAGGGTAGAGAACTTTTCCTCTGAGTCAGTCTGGATCCACTCTATCTTACCGCCGTAAACGTCCTCAAAGAGAGAGAGGGCAACAGAACGGTCGTTATTATTAGTAGGGTTAATATCGTAGTCTGCGAGCCAGTAGATAGTCTGACCGCTGATATCGACGTCATTTTCGCCCTTGATATCCTCGCTGTCAGCATTTACAGCATAATCGTCCTCAGACTTATAGTGTTCGTTGTTTTCGGAACTTTCTTCCTCCTTGTCGCTGCATGAAACGGCAGCAGTCATCATTGCCGTGATTGAGAGAAGTCCGGCAAGAAATCTTTTCAGGTTATTCATGAAAATAAAAAACTCCTTTCGTAAAATGTAAAGTGCGTACACCTTATCAAGAGTATTATACAATTTATCCGTCACCCTGTCAAGCATTTGAGCATTGCTGCCATAAAAATCGGGGAATATCAATAAATTTGCATTGCTCTTTATGGTACTTTTAACAATAAACCCGTGCTGAGGAAAGCAAAAATTGTATATGGAAAAAATTTGCGAAAAGGCTTGATTTTTGGAAAGCAGCGTGATATAATAAGTATAATGATAGTGTAGACTAAAGACCGGAGCAATTCCGGTCTTTCGTTTGTATTAGGGGCTGGTGAGAATATCATCATGCTCCGGACTATATTCGCTGATGCGGGAGGATATCCTCTTCCTGCGGAAGCAGACTGATCGAAAGGAGATTCCCGCAGGATCGGGAGAAATGCGTATGAAATTCAAAAAATTCGGCGGAACTGAGCAGCGTGTCTATGATCTCATCAAGCCTATTACTGATGAGCTTGGCTACTTCATCTGGGATGTAAGCTACGTCAAGGAGGGCGCACTGTGGTACCTCAGAGTCTTTATCGACTGCGACGAGGGCATCACTATCGAGGACTGCGAGAGGGCAACTCGTCCGATTGACGAGATCCTCGACAAGGCTGATCCGATCTCACAGAGCTATATGCTCGAGGTAGGCTCGGCTGGTCTTGAGAGAGAGCTTCTCAAGCCAGAACACTTTGAGGTGTGTCAGGGCGATGAAGTTAGAATCCGCTTTATAAGAGCAGTCGACGGCGAAAAGGAAATCGTCGGGGTGCTTGTCGGTGCGGATAAGGACGGCGTTACCGTCACAGTCGGAGACGAGGAGAAAACATTCGCTCTTGCGGATATCTCTTTTGTAAAGCTTTATATGGATTTTGAATAAATTATATTGGAGGAATATACGGACATGAATAAGAGTAATGGCTTCTTCGAGGCTCTCGAGCTTCTCGGAGAGGAAAACAGCGTGGAGACAGCGGTTCTCATCGAAAAGGTAAAGTCTGCAATGCTTAAGGCTGCAAGAAAGGCTTATCCCCACAGCGAGGAGAATATCAGAGTGGAGATCGATCCGGCTTCAAAGAAATTTGAAATGTACATCGAGCAGGAAGTTATCGACGATTACCCGATCGACGAGAATGAGGTTAATATCGACGTTGCAAGAACGATCGATCCAAATGCTTATGTCGGCGGAAAGATCCTCAAGCAGATCGATATCTCAAAGTTCGGAAGAATGGCTGCACTCTCTGCAAAGCAGTCCATCAAGGGCGACCTCAGAGAGATCAACAGAGTCCAGATGCTCTCACGCTTTGAATCAAAGGAGCATGAGTGTATCACTGCTAAGGTCTCCCAGATCGAACCAGGCAGAGGTACTGTTACAGTGATCTATGAGGGAACAGAGCTTTATCTCTTCAGAAATGAGCAGATCCCCGGCGAAACTCTCGAGGAGGGCAAGTCTGTAAAGGTTTACATCACAGGTATCACTAACAAGAATAAGAAGCCTGTAGTAAAGATCTCACGTACACATAAGGATCTCGTAAAAAGACTCTTCGAGCTTGAGGTTCCGGAGATCTATGACGGAACAGTTGAGGTGAAGTCGATCTCAAGAGAGGCTGGCTCAAGAACTAAGATCGCTGTATGGTCAAAGGATCCCAATGTTGATGCAGTGGGTGCCTGCATCGGTTCAAAGCGTTCAAGAATCTCAGCAGTTGTGAACGAGCTGAACGGCGAGAAGATCGATATCATCCCCTACAGTGAGGTTCCTGAGGAGTTTATCGCAAGAGCATTAGCTCCGGCTGAGGTTATTAAGACCGTTATCCTTTCAGAAGAGGAGAAGATGTGTACCGTTATCGTACCCAACAACCAGCTTTCCCTCGCAATCGGCAACAAGGGTCAGAACGCTAAGCTTGCTGCTAAGCTGACAGGCTTCAAGATCGATATCAAGCCCCAGTTCGATACAGTTACTGGAGAAGAAGCTCCCGAGATCTCACCTGACTTCAAGGTTCCGGTAAAGGAGACTGCTGCTGAAGCAGAGGAGGAGCTTCTCGATGAGGTGGACGCTCTCACTGAGCAGGAGGCAGTACTCGATGAAGCTCCTGAGGAGATCATCGCTGCCGCTGACGGAGAATAATATCTATGAAGCAAAAGAAGATCCCTATGAGAATGTGCCTCGGCTGCGGCGAGATGAAGCCTAAAAAGGAACTCATCCGTGCAGTAAAATCACCTGAGGGCGAGATCAGCCTTGATTTCACCGGAAAAAAATCCGGCAGGGGAGCATATATCTGCCGCAGCAGCGAGTGCCTTGAAAAGGCTCGCAAGGGCAGACGCTTTGAAAAATCATTCTCGTGTAAAATAGATGAAAGCGTATATGAGGTGATGGCGAATGAGCTTGCAGCAGAAACAGAAAATAATTAATCTGCTCACGATCTGCATAAAGGCAGGAAAAACTGTCAAGGGTTTTGACAGTGTGTGCGAGGCGATGAAGAACAAGAGCGTGAGCTGTGTTCTCACAGCAGCCGATATCTCGCCGAAGTCTCTCAAGGAGACAGCCTTTATGTGCGGAAAATACAGCACCGTTCATCTCGAAACTGAGCTGACAAAGGAAGAGATCGGTCAGTTTGCCGGAAAACAAACCGCAGTTATTGCAGTCTGTGATAAGGGCTTTGCTGATAAGTTCATAAGTCTCTGCTCAGAATAGCTGCCGGAAAAACAATTTTCCGGATTATAGATAAAATTACAATTAAATATACTGCAACGCCGTCGGAGGCGTTCAACAATTACATGGAGGTATTTGAGCCTATGACAAAAAAGATTAAGTTAAGCGACGCTGCTAAGGATCTTAATGTGCCTGCACAGGAGCTGATCGAGCTTTTTGCTGCAAAGGGCGATAATAAAAAGAAAACTACAACAGGTCTTACTCAGGATGAGATGAATATGCTCCTCGAGCATTATACAAAGCTTCATGAGGTGAAGTCTTTTGATGAGTACTTTGCTTCTGCAAGCGATCCTAAGCCTGTGAAGAAGGAGGAGCCGAAGGCTGCTGCAAAGCCGGCTAAGAAGGCTGCTGCAAAGAAGCCTGCGGCTGAGAAAACTGAGAAAACTGAGAAGTCCGAAAAGCCTAAGAAGGCTGAGGCTCCGAAGAAAACTGAAGCTCCCAAGCCTGAAAAGCCTGCCGCTGCGGAGACAAAGTCAGCTCCGGCTGCAAAGGAAGCTCCTGCGCCGAAGAAGGAGGAAAAAACTCCCGAGCAGCCTGCTGCTCCCAAGAAGGAGGAAGCTCCTAAGGCTGAAAAGCCCGCAGCTCCGGCAAAGACTGAGCAGAATAAAAATAACAATAATAAGAAAAATGAAAAGAAAGCTCCGGCTAAGGCTCAGGACAGAGGCGAAAAGACTAAGTTCAACGCTTCCTTCAGTTCCGAGACAGCTTCAACTGCTACTCAGAGACGTACTGTTGATACAAGAGGAAGCTATGTAGACCTCGATAAGTATAACGAGCGCTACGACCAGATGGCAACCTCGAATAAGCATAAGAATGATAACTACTCCTCAAAGAAGCAGAAGATCAATCAGAAGTCTGCTCAGAGAAACAGACAGCAGTTCTCTAAGAAGGAGAGCGAGGCTGAGAAGCTCAAGAGACTTGAGCTTGAGCGTGCAAGAAAACAGCAGCTCAAGGTTCTCATCCCCGATGAGATCACTGTGGGCGAGCTTGCAACACGCCTTAAGGTTACTGCAACTGATGTTATCAAGAAGCTCATGGGTCTCGGCGTTATGGCAAGCATCAACCAGACTGTCGACTTCGATACAGCTTCACTCGTTGCTGAGGAGCTGGGAGCTAAGGTTGAAAAGGAAGTTATCGTGACTATCGAGGAGCGTCTTATCGACGACAGCGATGACGATGATACAAACCTCTCACCAAGATGCCCTGTAGTCGTTGTTATGGGTCACGTTGACCACGGTAAGACATCTATCCTCGACAGGATCAGAAATGCTCACGTTGCCGCAGGCGAGGCTGGCGGTATCACTCAGCATATCGGTGCTTATCAGGTAAATATCAACGGTCAGGATATCACATTCCTCGACACTCCCGGACATGAGGCGTTCACATCAATGCGTGCAAGAGGCGCTAATATCACCGATATCGCTATCCTTGTAGTTGCCGCAGACGACGGTATCATGCCGCAGACTGTTGAGTCCATCAACCATGCTAAGGCTGCCGGAGTATCTATCATCGTTGCTATCAACAAGATGGATAAGGAAGGTGCTAATCCTGACAGAATCAAGGAAGAGCTTACTAAATATGACCTCGTATGCGAGGACTGGGGCGGAGATATCATCTGCGTGCCCGTATCTGCAAAGACAGGCATGGGATTTGATGACCTTCTCGAGAGCGTACTCCTCGTTGCAGAGGTAAAGGAGCTTAAGGCTAATCCCGACAGACTTGCAAAGGGTACAGTCGTTGAAGCTCGTCTCGATAAGGGAAGAGGCCCTATCGCTACACTTCTCGTTCAGAACGGTACTCTCAAGCAGGGCGATGTTATCATTGCAGGAACTTCTGTCGGAAGAGTGCGTGTAATGACAAACGATAAGGGCAGAACTGTAAAGACAGCAGGCCCTTCTGTACCTGTAGAGATCACAGGTCTTGCTGAAGTTCCAAGCGCAGGCGATACCTTCAACGCTGTTGAGGATGAGCGTCTCGCAAGAGAACTCGTTGAGAAGAGAAAGCACGAGGCTAAGGAAGAACAGTTCAATGCATATAAGAAGGTTACTCTCGATAACCTCTTCAGCCAGATCGCTGAGGGTGAGATCAAGGAGCTTCCTATCATCGTAAAGGCTGACGTTCAGGGTTCTGTTGAGGCTGTGAAGCAGTCACTCGAGAAGCTTTCAAATAATGAGGTAAGAGTAAGAGTTATCCACGGCGGTGTAGGTGCTGTCAAGGAGAGCGACGTAATGCTCGCTAACGCTTCAAATGCTATTATCGTCGGCTTCAACGTAAGACCCGACCCTGTTGCTGCTGAGTCAGCTGCAAGAGACGGCGTTGATATCCGACTCTACAGAATCATTTACGATGCGATCGAGGAGATCACAACTGCTATGAAGGGTATGCTCGCTCCGAAGTTCAGAGACGTTGAGCTTGGACGTGCAGAGGTTCGTCAGGTTTATAAGATCTCAAACGTTGGTATGGTTGCCGGAAGCTACATTCTCAATGGTAAGGTTTCAAGAGGCTGCCAGATCCGTGTTGTACGTGACGGAATCATCATCGCAGACGACAAGATCTCAGGTCTCAAGAGATTCAAGGACGACGCCAAGGATGTTGCTGAGGGATACGAGTGCGGTATCAGCCTCGAGAAGTTCAGCGACGTTAAGGAAGGCGATATTTTCGAGGCATACATCGTTGAGGAGTACAGAGAGGACTAATACTCCCTCTCTTTCCTCCGGTGAAGAAAGGAATATATGGCAAATTTTAAAAACGGCCGAATGGCTGAAGATATAAAAAGAGAAATGACTGCAATTCTGCGTGAGCTTAAAGACCCCAGGATCGACCAGATGCTTACTATCGTCCGCACAGAGCTGTCGGGCGATATGTCAAGCTGTAAGATATTCGTATCAAGCTTCTCGGGACTGGAAACAGCTCAAGAATCCGTTAAGGGGCTCCGCAGCGCTGAGGGCTTCATCAAAAGAGAGCTTTTCCGCAGACTCAAGATGAGAAAAGCTCCTGAGCTGAAGTTCATTGCTGATGACTCCATCGCCAGAAGTGCAGAGATAAACAGAAAGCTGAAAGAATTATAAGGGGTGCGCAGATGCTGATAGGTTTGAGTGAAGCAGCAGATTTTATCGAAAGCTGCGAGGACGCAGTTATAATTACGCATCAGAGTCCCGACGGCGACTGCATCGGAGCAGGCTTTGCGCTCAGGGATATACTTGCGGCGATGGGAAAAAGAAGCCGTGTGGTATGCTCTGATGAGTTCCCGAAGCGTTTTGATTTTCTGACAAGCGTAGGCTGCGGCGAGGAGTTTGAGCCAAAGACGATTATCTCTGTGGATATCGCCGATGCGCAGCTTATGGGAAAACTAAGGGAAGTCTACGGCGATAAAGTCCAGCTGTGTATTGATCATCATGTCTCAAATACCGGCTACGCCGAGAGAACACTTCTTAATCCTGATGCTTCGGCAACGTGTGAGCTTATCTATGATCTTGCGTACGAATTGGGAGTCGAGCTTAATGACCATGCGGCAGCCTGCATCTATACAGGTATCGCTACTGATACGGGCTGCTTCAAGTATGACTGTACTACAGTTCACTGCCATGAGATCGCTGCGGAGCTTAAAAGAAGCTTTAGCGGCATCAACTTTGCACGCATAAACAGAAATATGTTCGATGTAAAGTCGATCGGAAGGATCAAAATGGAGAGCGCAGTGCTTGAGCTTATGGAATATTACTACGACAGCCGCCTTACTATGGTATGCATAACAGCAGATATCATGGAGAGAATGGGCGTGGACGGCAACGATCTCGAGGGTTGTGCATCGCTTCCGCTTCAGGTCGAAGGCGTCGAGGTCGGAGTGCTTCTAAAGGAGCGTGAGCCGGGAGTGTATAAAATCTCCATGCGTTCGGCAAATGATATAAATGTATCAGAAATATGCCAGACTATCGGCGGCGGCGGTCATGCAAAGGCTGCGGGCTGTCTGCTTAAAGGAAGTCTGGATGACGTGAAAAAACAGCTCGTTGAAGCTGTCGGAAAGGCGCTGGAAGAATGAACGGCATACTTTGCGTGAATAAGCCGCAGGACTTTACTTCGTTTGATGTTGTGGCAAAGCTCAGAGGAATACTGAAGATGAAGCGTCTTGGTCACGGCGGAACGCTCGATCCGATGGCAACGGGAGTTCTTCCTGTTTTCGTGGGAACAGCAACGAAGGCGTGCGATATCATGCCGGATACTACAAAAAGCTATCGTGCCGGATTCCGGCTGGGATGCACCTCGGATACGCAGGACTGCACGGGAAAAATACTCACGCAGTCTGAAATGAGCGTCAGCTCAGAAGCACTCACGGAGATCATTCCCCAGTTTACAGGGAAAATAATGCAGCTTCCGCCGATGTATTCGGCGGTTCAGGTCAACGGAAAGCGCCTTTACGATCTTGCCCGTCAGGGTATCGAGGTCGAGCGTACTCCTCGTGAGATCGAGGTAGACGCACTCAGGCTCGAGGAATATGATCCCGTAAAACGTGAGGGAGTGCTTTATATCTCATGCTCCAAGGGAACCTATATCCGCACGATCATAAGCGATATTGGTGAAAAGCTCGGTTGCGGAGGCATCATGACCTCGCTGGTAAGGCTATCCTCCGGCGGCTTTACGCTTGACGACTGCTATACCTTCGAGGAGATCCAGAAGGCTCGTGACGAGGACAGGCTCGAGGAGCTTATCCTGCCGATAGAACGGGTCTTTGAGAAGCTCCCTAAGCTCAGGCTCGGAGAGGCTCAGACAAGAATGTACCGCAACGGCGTGAAGCTTGATCTCGCAAGAGTGCATAATATAAAGCGCAGCGAGGAGCTGTATGCCGTTTACGGCAGCGATGGCAGCTTTATCGGTACAGCATCTCCCGACTGGGAAAACGGAGTGCTGAGAGTTGCAAAGAATCTTGCATAGCGGGGTGACAGCGGATGACTGAAATTACGGAGAATGACCGTATATCTGAGAAAACAGCCGTTGCTCTCGGGCTATTTGACGGTATCCATACCGGACACAGGCTCATATTGTCAGAGATTTTTTCGGAAAAGGAGCTTGCACCGGCTGTATTTACATTCAGAACAGAATCAGTGAAATTCAAGCACGGTAAACCGCTGGAGTATATCTTTCCCAATAAAGTAAAGCTCGAACAGCTTGCGGCTATGGGGATCGAATATGCCTGCTCGCCCGATTTTGACGATGTAAGAGATATGAGCGGCGAGGATTTTGTAAGGACGATACTCTGCGAAAGGATGAACGCCGGAGCCGTTGCGTGCGGAGAAAACTTTCGGTTCGGAAGAAACGCTCAGTGCGGAGCTGAGGAGCTTAAAGAATTCGGCAAAAAATATGGATTCAGGGTAACTGTCGTGAAGCTTTCGGAGGATGCCTTTTCCTCAGAAAAATTCCGAGCTATGCTCCGTGAGGGCAGGGTCGATGAGCTTCGCAGCAGCGGAAATGCCTATATACTAAGCGCCGAGGTCGTGCAGGGAAACAGGATCGGCAGAACGCTTGATTTTCCGACCATAAACCAGCATTTCGCTCCGGAACAGCTTGTTCCGAGGCATGGCGTATATCATACACAAACACTGATAGGCGGAAAGATATACGACTCCGTGACAAACGTCGGAGTAAAGCCTACGATCGGTGATAATATAAAGCCCCTTGCGGAAACTCATATCCTCGGGTTCTCCGGAGATCTTTACGGAAGCTTCGCTGATGTTGCGTTCTGCCGTTTTATACGGGGCGAGAGGAAATTTGCTTCTCTTGAGGAGCTGAAAAAACAGATCAATGCGGATATAATAAGCGTCCGCACCAGATCAGGAAAGGAATGACTTTGATGTCAGAGACTAAAAGAGTAAGAACACGTTTTGCACCAAGTCCGACAGGCTATATGCATATCGGAAACCTCAGAACGGCTCTTTATACTTATCTTATTGCTAAGAAAAACGGCGGAGATTTTATCCTCCGCATTGAAGATACAGATCAGGAAAGATACGTTGAGGGCGCTGTGGATGTTATCTACAATACGCTTAAAATGACAGGTCTTAACTGGGACGAGGGCCCCGATATCGGCGGACCCGTAGGGCCTTATGTTCAGTCTGAGAGAATGGGAATGTTCAAGGAATATGCCCTTCAGCTCGTTGAAAAGGGAGAGGCTTACTACTGCTTCTGCGACAAGGAGCGCCTTGAAAGCCTTAAGAAGAACGAGGACGGTACTACAGCGATCGCTATGTACGACAGACACTGCCGTGATCTCTCAAAGGAAGAGGTTCAGGCTAAGCTTGATGCAGGCGTTCCGTATGTAATCCGCCAGAAGATGCCGCTCGAGGGCACAACTACCTTCCATGACGAGGTATACGGCGATATCACTGTTGAGAATGCAGAGCTTGACGATCAGATCCTCATCAAGACTGATGGTATGCCGACATACAACTTTGCAAACGTTGTTGACGATCACACAATGGGAATTACTCACGTTGTAAGAGGCAACGAATATCTCTCTTCAGCTCCGAAGTATAACCTTCTTTATAAGGCGTTCGGCTGGGAAGTTCCGACATATATCCACTGCTCGCCTGTAATGAAGGATCAGTCAAATAAGCTTTCAAAGAGAAACGGTGACGCTTCGTTTGAGGATCTCCTCGCAAAGGGATATCTTACTGAGGCAGTGATCAATTACATCGCTCTCCTCGGCTGGGCACCAAAGGGCGAACAGGAAATATTCTCCCTCGAGGAGCTTGCTCAGGAGTTCGATATCAGCGGAATTTCAAAGTCTCCAGCGATTTTTGACCCTGTTAAGCTCAAGGCTATCAATGCTGCTTATATCAGAAAGATGACTCCCGAGGAGTTCAAGGAATACATTATCCCCCATATCCAGAAGTACGTTAAGCGTCAGGATATCGACTATACCGTGCTTGCGTCAGTTCTTCAGCCCAGAACAGAGCTGTTCACTGATATCGAGGAGCTTATCGACTACATTGACGAGCTTCCGGAGTATGATAATATCCTCTACTGCCACAAGAAGATGAAAACAAATGAGGAAACCTCTCTCGAGGCTCTTAAAGCAGTTCTTCCCGTTCTCGAGGGTATCGAAAACTGGAACGCTGAGACTATCCATGAGGCTCTATTCGGACTTATCGCTCAGCTTGAGGTCAAGAATGGCTGGCTTCTCTGGCCTGTAAGAACGGCAGTTTCAGGAAAACCTGTAACAGCAGGCGGCGGAGTCGAGCTTTGCGCTATTCTCGGCAGGGATGAGACTCTTTCACGTATCAGAAAGGGTATCGAAAAGCTCTCATAATATTCGCCATGCTTTCACTGTGCTATCACATTAAAAAGCTAAGATTTATTCTATCTGAACAATAATGCACGGCACATTTCAGGGCTGTGCGGCGAAATATAATACCGGCAGCGGCAAAACTGCCATGCAAGGAGGAAAACCAATGATTGAGGTTAAAAACCTTACCAAAAGATACGGCGACAAAAGAGCCGTAAATGATATCAGCTTTACAGTTGAAAAGGGTGAGATCCTCGGCTTCCTCGGCCCTAACGGTGCAGGAAAGTCGACCACGATGAATATGCTGACAGGATATATCTCTTCTACATCCGGTCAGATCCTTATCAACGGAGTCGATATTCTCGAGGATCCCAAAAAGGCAAAGTCCTATATCGGATATCTCCCCGAGATCCCGCCGCTCTATGTTGATATGACAGTAGACGGCTATCTCAACTTCATGTACGATCTCAAGAAGTGCAAGCTTCCCAGAAAAGCACACCTCAAGGATGTCTGCGACCTTTGCAGGATCTCAGACGTGAGAAACAGGATCATAAAGAATCTCTCAAAGGGTTATCGCCAGAGAGTAGGTCTTGCGCAGGCTCTTATCGGAAATCCTCCGGTACTCATCCTCGATGAGCCGACCGTAGGTCTTGACCCGAAGCAGATCCTCGAGATCAGAACTTTAATCAAGAAGCTCGGAAAAACTCATACAGTTATTCTTTCATCACATATCCTTCCCGAGATCCAGGCTGTGTGTGATAAGATCATTATCATCAACAAGGGCGTCGTTGCAGCTAACGGTACTGCTGATGAGATCGCTAAGAATATCACCGACGAGCGCAGAATGACTATCCGTATCAAGGGTACAACAGGTACTGCTGAGGATAAGAATGAGATCGCTGACGCTCTCAAGGCTATCGACGGCGTAAAATATGTCCGTGCGGATATGGAGCGTGAGCAGGGCGTTTATGACTATGACGTTGAGGCTGACGATAACGTAGACGTGCGTCCGGCTATCAACAAGCTCTGCGTGGAGAAGAACTGGACTATCCTTATGATGCAGCTCTCCGACCTCACACTCGAGGATATCTTCCTCAGGATCACAATGGGCGATAATGCTGTTGACGAGGAAAAGAAAAAGCAGGAGGCTCCGAAGGAGAGGATCAGGATAAATCTTAATTTCGACGGCCCTGCTGCGGATGACAGCGATGACGACAATTCAGCAAATAAACCGGAGGAAACAGCTCCGGAGAATAATGAGAACGGAGGTCAGGAATAATGGGTGCAATATACAGACGTGAAATGGGTGCATTTTTCACCTCAGGACTTGCATACGTATTTTTATCCGTATACTTCCTGTTTGCCGGATATTTCTTCTATCAGGGAACACTCGTAATGGGAACGACAAATACAGCGTCTATGTTCTCGAATCTCTTTATGATCGTTCTCATCCTCATTCCGATACTTACCATGAAGCTCTTCAGCGAAGAGAAAAAGCAGAAAACCGATCAGGGACTTCTTACCGCACCGGTAGGACTGTGGTCGATCGTTCTCGGAAAGTATTTTGCAGCACTCACACTCTTTGCGATCGCTGAGAGCATTGTGTTCATCTATGCACTCATCCTCAGCGGCTACGGCAATGTAGTTTGGGCAACGCTTCTTGCAAATTACCTTGCAATGCTCCTCCTCGGTGCAGCATTCATCGCAGTAGGCGTATTCATCTCCTCACTTACCGAGAATCAGATGGCGTCCGCAGTAGCAAGCTTCCTTGCACTCATGTTCCTCTATCTCCTCGACATCGTAGCGTCAAGCATCACTGCTGAGGACGGAATACTCGGATTTGTAAAGGAAACACTGCTTTCGCTTTCATTCTATGAGAAATATATTGAATTCACCATGGGTCTGTTCAATCTTTCAAGCGTAATTTTCTACCTCAGTGCCGTATTCCTCTTTAACTTCTTCACCGTAAGAGTTTTCGAGAAGAGACGCTGGAGCTAAGCTGCGGAAAGGAGTGTATTAAGAATGAAGACCAATGAGACAAATGAAAAGAAGTCCAGAAACTTTAAAAAGTTCAAATATGGCTCAATGTCAGCTGTTGTGATCGTACTCGTGATCGCAATTGTCGTAGTGATCAACATCATCGCCGGAATGCTCATGAAGCGCTATCCGCTCAGACTTGACCTCACCGCAGACAAGAGATATGAGCTTTGCGACGAGACTATAGAAGTGCTTAAAAATATGGAAAAGGACGTAGAGATCACTGTTACCACAACAGAGGAAACTCTTGATATGGTTGCAGGCTACTACGGCGTTCCTTATGATATGATCCCCGCTATTCTCGAGAACTATCAGGTCTATGCCGAGGCTGGAAAGGGAAGCATCGATGTGAGATATATCGATGTAACAAAAGATCCCGACGTTGTTGCAAAGTATAAGGAATACTACAACGGCGATATCACAACAGGCTATATCGTTGTATATGCCGACGAGAGCGTTAAGCTCATCTCACTCAGCGAGATGTTCGCATCAGGTTCATCAAGCTACTACCAGACAGCAGACGCATCCATCAACTTCACAGGCGAGAGCGCACTGACATCGGCAATCATGTCCGTAACAGACGCAAATCCTGTAAATACAGCATTTGCATCACTCATGAACGGCAATTATGTATACGGCTATGACCAGAATACCTATGCCACTACAGAGGGCTTCAAGGAGCTTCTTGAGTCAGGCGGATACAATATCACAGATATCGACATCATGACAGATGCCCTCAGTGCTGAGGAATACGACCTTCTCGTTATCCCTGCGCCGGCATATGACTTCAATGAGGATATCATCGCTAAGATGGAGGACTTCCTCTATAACGGCGGAAATTACGGAAAGCACGTTGTTTACATCGCAAATGTGTATGCAACAGATCTCCCGAACATCGAGGAGTTCCTCGCAAAGTGGAATATCCAGGTCGAGGAGGCAGTTATCGTTGATGAAGAGAGCGTAATGAATGCGTCACTCACAGCGCTCGGCGGAGAAGCATTCCCTTCACCTATCGTGTCTATCGCTGATACAGAGGCAGTAGGTACTCTCCCGAATGAGTCGCTTCCCGTTATCGCACCGCTTGCAAGAGAGCTTACTATCCTCGACAAGAACAGCGAGTACGTAACATCCGCAGTTCTCACATCCGCAGCAACATCATATCTCTCACCGCTCGAGGAAGGCGCTGAGGTTTCAACAGATAAGTACTCACGAAATGCAGCCGTTCTCTCAAAGAGAGAAAGAGCAGAGCAGTTCGATGTATACACAAGCAGCGTGCTCGTACTCGGTTCATCCTATATGACCGACAACCTTATCCTCAGCAACACAAATGCTTATAACAACGCAAATATGCTCCTCAATACTGTAAACACAATGACAGGCAAGGAGAGCAGCTTTGTAATTCCTCAGAAGGAGCTTCAGGAGCAGACTCTCGCTCTTACAGCTGATGAGGCAGAATTTATCAGAAATATCGTAGTATTCGTTATCCCGCTTCTCGTAGTAGCAGCAGGTGTTATCGTATACGTAAGGAGAAGAAATCGATGAAAAAATCAGTTAAGGGAATTATCGGACTTGGCGGAGTTCTCGTCGTGCTCGGCGGAGGACTTGCAGCGCTCAAGCTTACCGAGCCTAAGGAGGAAGCCGAGGAAAGCTCCGAGTATTCTTCCGAGGCTGAGGGCGCCGGCATCACTCTCGTGAGTGATGCATCCGGCGGTACGATTTCAAAGGTAACTGTAAAAAACCGTACAGATGAGCTTGAGATCCTCTTGTCATCGCCTGCCGATGATTCAGCCGCTGCAAAATATACGCTCGGCGGCTATGAGGACGTTCCGCTTGAGACATCAGTTGTCGGAACACTTGCAAATAACGCAAACGGACTCACATCAAATTCGATCGTAGCAGAGGACTGCGAAGATACAGCTAAATACGGCTTTGATGATCCTGAGGCTGAGGTTACCGTAGTATATGATACCGGTACAGAGTTCAGCTTCATCGTAGGTGATACAGCACCCACCGGAACAGATGTGTATTTCATGTTCGAGGGCGACGATACGGTCTATACAGTACCGGCAGCAAAAATGGCGAATTACAGCAAAACTACGTATGACTTCATGTCAGCAACAATGCTCGAAGAGCCTGCTGAGGAGGAGTATCCTATCGTTGAGAGCCTCCGCATCGAGCGAGAGGATATTGACTATGACATTTACCTCGAGTACGACAGCAAGAGCGACGATTCGGACTATACAGGCGGAACCTCTGCGACTCATATAATGCGTGAGCCGGCTTTCTCTTATCTTTCAGTTGATGATTCAACACCGATAACAAACGGAATGTTCGGACTTACTGCAAATGAGGTTTACCGTGTGCACGCCGAGAGCGCAGATATCGCCGAGGCTGGACTCGATCAGCCGTTCTGCAAGGCAACAATGAGCTGCGATAACGGCGAGGAGTATGTTCTCCTCATGAGCGAGGCTTTTATCAGCGAAAACGGCGAAAAGCTCCACTATGCAATGTTTGAAGGCTCGAATGTCATCTATATCGTAAGTGCAGAAAATGCAAAATGGGCAACAGTAAAGCCTATCGAGATCGCATCAAAGATCCTCTTCGGAACCTATGTATGGAATATCAGCAGTATGAATATTAATGCTGAGGGACTTGAGGATATCAGCTTTGATATCAGCCTCAAGGATGGCGTGGATGAGAATGCAGAATCCTACAGCGTTGACGATGTAAACGTGACAAAGAATGGCGCAGTATATGATGCAGAACGCTACAGACAGTTCTACTCGTTCCTCGTACAGGCATCAGCTGAGGAATTCGCCCTCGACGCAGAGATCCCGAGTGCTGAGCCTATGGTTTCGATCGAGATCTGCGACTCATATGTTGATGTGACCCAGAAGGTCGAATTCTACGACTATTCAGCACTTAACGCTCTTATAGTGATCGACGGCGAGGCACGCTTCCTCTGCGGAAAGTCTTATGTAGAGACAATAATCGAAAATGCAAAAAGAATCGACACAGGGGAGGATTACGTCTTAACCTGGAGATAATATATTAAGAATAGGGAGGATTTCAGAATGAACGAAAAATTTTACACCTACAAGGGATATCCGCTTGTCAGAAATGGTAATATGATTTACTACGGCTATATGTCCGACCCTTATGTAATCATGATGCAGATTCTTTCCACAAAAAATGTCGGCGGCGAGGATGTTGCCGATAAGATCAGAGTGATCCAGATGTCAACTGATCCGAAGCTTGATCCGCTTAAAGCGTGCGTAAAAAACACTGAGCGTGAAGGCGGGCTTTATGAGGCTCTCGACGTAGCAAGAGTATGGCTTGAAAAGGCGCTCAAGGCTTAATAGGAGGAAAAGAATGAAGAAAATTATAGCAGCAGCGCTGCTGTTGTGTGCAGTTCTGACGGGCTGTAAGAACAGCTCGGCACAGTCGCTTACCTTCAACGTTGAGACTGGCGACAGCATAAACGTAAAGCTTGACACCTCGGATAATGACTACAAGCTCAAAGCAGAAGGAAGTCATTTTATAGTAAAAGAGGACGGCGAGGATATCCTCGAGGGAATATTCCTGACGGAGGATATGTATGCGGACTACGAGGAGGTTATCTGGGAAGATGGCATTATCCTTGAGTCTGACGACTATCTTTTCTATGAGTACGACGGCGAGGCAGGAACAGAGCGTAATATACTTCTTATGGTACCGGATTCTGACACAGGCGTGATAATAGCAAGCCTTGAGGATGAGGATAAGGTAAGAGACGCATTCGGTAAGCTTTCGTTTGAGAATGAATAATAAGAAACAGCCTGAGAGGGATAACTCTCAGGCTGTTTTCAGTGTATGGGTGGATATCATAAGTCCGTGATTGTGTGAAACTTCTTTATCCCGACAAATAGAAATTGTCCGTCAGGCATTGCGATTGCGTGCGCTAGACTGACTGCTTTGAGCTGGCGCATCGACCTGCGGTCGATACGAGGCTCCTCGGCTCGTGCTCTGCGGCAAACTTTCTGAGGAAAGTTTGCATCAAAGACTTTATGCCTTGCCTGAGGCGCTTTTAGGAATTTTCATTCAGATACAGCGAAATTCTGTTTTCCAGCATATCCGCCGCTTCCTCGGGAGTCTTGACTCCATCTACGACAGCCATAAATTCCTCACGCACCAGATTTTCAAGCATGGGATCAAAATAAGGCTCTATCTTGACGCTGCGGATGTAATCTTCAATAGCCTGCTTAGTCTTGTCGTCGATCTGTTCAGTGATTTCGCCGTCTATTGTCATAATCGCACTATTTATCGAGCCGGATACGATAGAACTCTGTTCCATAGCTTCATCAATGGCAGCTTCTATAACGGGAAATCCAGTAGCACCTGTCGTAGTATTTTTCACCTGCGAGCCGACGGAGAAATACATACACATAAAGTCCCATGCCTCCTGCTTGCAGTCGCTGTTATCGAGGATGCCGTAAATTTCCATGTATGAATTGTTTGTAACAGTTCCCACCCCGTCAGTGCTTGGATGTCCCACAAAGGTAACGTCAGCTCCGCCGAAGTTAAAATAAATATTCTGAGCGGCAGACTGATTTATACCATTCAGGTACATCGGACAAAGAAGTGATCTGCCATCCTTTAGGTCGGTATCCCTTGAGTTGAAATACTCATTTATTTCGGTATCACTCATGGTGGAGAAATCCAGAGACTCTTTGAGGTTCGCACGCTCAATGAATTCAAATGCATCAAGGAAAGCGCCATGGAAATCGCACGTTCCGTTTTCAAGGTCGATACAGTCACGCATAATCTTAGTAAGCATGAAGTCAGGCAGCTGGTAAATTACCTCCCACCCATCAAGGAAGCTTATATCCTCCGGCATGGAGTCGTAGTAATTGATCATTTCATCCAGCGTCCAGTTTTCCATATCCTCGCCGACAAGCTCAGTTTTGGCAACGACTGTTTTGAGGCTAAATCCTGTGCATATCAGCGGAAGCTTGCCGTCACGCTCGAATCCCTCGAGAACGTTCGGCAGAAAAGCCTCCTTCGGGACAGTATCTTCGCTCATGAACTGATAGAGGTCTGCGAAGTAGCCGTCATCCACAAGCGGAAGCATTGCATCCATATAGGCAATAACCAGATCAGGCGTCTTGCCGCTGACCATATCAAGGTGGAGATTCTGACGTGCGGTATCTCTAATTTCCGTCCAATCGACGTCCTTCAGATCGGGATACTCATCGACAGCATCGTTAAAGTAGTCAATGAAGTTGACCGTATAGGGCTTGGAGTCGAGTGTTTTGAGAGTGTTTTTAAAGTCGTTGGGCATCTGGCAGAGACAGGCGATATCGATCACCGGCTTATCCTGATCCACATCATCCGGCGCAGAGCTTTCCTCCTGAGAATCCGGCTGCTCCGGATTTTTTGCTCCGCATGAAACTGCTCCGCCAGTAAGCAGTAAGGCAAGGGTGAGTGCTGTGATTTTTCTGATAGATCTTTTCATTTTGGTAACCTCCTGTTTGGCATAAAATTGCCTTTTATATTACAGTGACTTTCAGAGGTCAAAAAGACGAAGTTTTCAGAAAAATTTATCTTTTAATTATCTCAGCAGAGAAAAGGCTGCGTCAAGGTGCATTGCAGCTTATTGAGGGAGACCCTTTTGAAAAAGGGTCATCCCTCAAACTCCCTCACTAAAACTTTTGATTAAAAATCCCCAATAGGGTCTTTAGACCCTATTGGGGATTTTTGACTAAAAGTCTTTGGAAAGGGGTCTGGGGAAGAACCTTTCTTCAGAAAGGTTTTCCCCAGTAGGGTGCAAAGCTACCCTACCGTAGCCTTTACTCCGCAGAAATGATATAATAGTAAACTGGCTGACCGCCGTTGACGAGGGTTACCTCGATCTTATCGCTGAGCTTAGAGGAGATAAGCTCCTGCATGGACTCGGCGTTTTCCTCGGTGACATCAGCGCCATGAATGAGCGTCACATAGCTTACATCGCCTTTGGCGAGCTTCTTAACGAGCTTGAGAGTAGCACGGTTGATATCCTTATCAGTGAATGAGAGCTTGCCGTTTTCAAGCGCAAGGATCTCGCCCTCTTTGATGGAGTGTCCTTCATACTCGGAATCACGTGCTGCGAAGGTAACAAGACCTGTTGCGACCTTTTCAAATGCCTTAGTCATAGCGATTCTGTTCTCAGCAAGACCGGCGCTCTCATCGAATGCGAGCATAGCAGAGATCCCCTGAGGGATAGTTCTAGTCTGGAGCACGCATACGGTACGGTCAGTAAGCTTCACAGCCTGTTCGGCAGCCATGATGATATTCTTGTTGTTGGGCAGCACGAAAACTGTTCTTGCGGGAGTAGAGTGGATCGCACGGAGGATGTCCTCTGTAGAAGGATTCATAGTCTGACCGCCTCTTACAACGACATCTGCGCCGAGGTCGGTGAACATAGCCTCAAGACCGTGACCGGCAGCGACTGCAACGAATCCGAACTCCTTTTCAGGCTCGACCGGAGCGATAGTATCGCCGGAGCTTTTTGCTTCTCTCACCTTATTTTCATGCTGGATGCGCATATTTTCGATCTTTGGCTTAGGGTCATTGATAAAGTAACCGAACTCCAGAGCCTTCTGAAGTGCAAGACCGGGTGTATCGGTGTGGACATGAACCTTTATGATCTTCTCGTCGTCGACAACTACAACGCAGTCGCCGATAGTTTCGAGGTAAGCTCTGAGCTTGAACGGGTCGGGGCAGTCCTTACATTTCTCCACGATAAATTCCGTGCAGTATGTAAAGTTGATCTCCTCGTCAAACTCACTTACTGCTGAGCTGAAGGTTTCTACATTGATCTCCTCAGCTGAATCAGCCGCAGGCTCAGCGATTTTTCCGCCTGCGAACACATCTGTCATAGCCTCGATGATAACAAGGAATCCCATTCCGCCGGCATCTACAACTCCAGCCTTTTTGAGGACAGGCAGCATCTCGGGAGTGAGCTGAAGGACTCTGTCAGCCTCCTTGCAGACTTCCTTCCAGAAGATTGTTGTATCATTAGTTTCAAGAGCGATCTCCTGAGCCTTTGCAGCGGCAGCCTTAGCAACAGTGAGGATAGTACCCTCGACAGGCTTCATGACAGCCTTATATGCAGCCTCTACGCCCAGCTCAAGGGCATTTGCGAAGTCCTGACATCCGGCAGAAGTCTGACCGGCAAGACCCTTTGAAATTCCTCTGAAGAGGAGGGAAAGAATAACGCCTGAATTACCTCTTGCGCCTCTGAGAAGGGCAGCAGCAGCGGCAGAAGATACCTCAGCAACAGTAACGTTGTCGTTCATGCGTCTAAGCTCACCGACAGCGTTGCCGATAGTCATTGACATATTTGTTCCTGTATCGCCGTCGGGTACGGGATAAACGTTCAGCTCATCAACCTTGCGCTTTCTGTTTGAAATAGTAATTCCAGCGGAAATAATAGCATCTCTTAATAATGAACCGGTTATCAAAAAAATATCCTCCAATACAATTTTTATACTGATCCTCGTGATTTCAGCAAACAAAATCTGCTTGAATCAGCTGTAAAAGACAGCGCAGAGGATCGCATTGCAGCCTGCTTAGCAGGCGTTTTATTTATGATCCTGTGTCGATATGCTCGACAAGGATCAATAAGTCATTCCGTCAACAAAAACGTTGACCTGATTAACGGCAGTACCGATAGCCTCTTCAACGGTAAAACCGACTTTATGCGTAATACTTTTCACAGCGGCAGTGATATTAGTACCGAAAGTAACTTTAATATGAAGATCGATGATAAGTTCGCCGTTTTTATCGGTACGTATAGCAATTCCCTTGTGTTTTTCACGCAGCTTTTCGCCGGTGAGGACAGCGATGGCGTTATCAAGCATACCGGAGCAGCATACATCCGCTACACCAAAGCAGCCTGAAACTGTATGTTTAACAAGCTCTGTAAGATAATTCTCAGAGACAGTGATCTCGCCGATATGATTTTCAACAGATACCAAAATAACTCACTCCTTAGCTGAATTTGCGAATTGCGGCGCAGAACGCCGCTACCCACATTATTATAACACACAAACGCCGATTTTACAATACCTTTTTTATACAGCAGGCGAAATTCATGCATTATGATTGACTTTTGCATAGCACAGTGCTATAATGTATATAATATAGTATAAAACAAAGGGAAATTGCTGTCAAACAGGGAGTTGTTATAGGATTGAAGAAGCTGCTGTTTATTGGAGATGTCGTCGGAAAGGCAGGATGTGATTTTCTTGCGTATAAGCTGCGGAGTATAAAAAATCATTACGGAATTGATATTACAGTTGTAAACGCTGAAAATTCAGCGCAGGGAAACGGCGTCACAAGAGCTTCTGCTGAGGCGGTTATAAATGCCGGAGCTGATGTTGTAACAACTGGAAATCATGCATTCAGACGGCGTGAAGCGCTCGATATCTATGATGAGGATTATATAATCCGTCCGGCAAATTATCCTGAGGGCGGCTGCGTCGGAAAAGGAATATGCGTGCTGGATATGGGGGCATATTCTGTTGCCGTGATAAATCTCTCTGGAACAGTCTACCTCGATCCGCTTGATAATCCTTTTACGGTCATTGACACGATGCTCAGAGATGTGGAGACACGGAATATTTTCGTGGATTTTCACGCTGAAGCTACATCGGAAAAAAAGGCAATGGGATATCATCTTGCCGGAAGAGTGAGCGGAGTGTTCGGTACACATACCCATGTTCAGACTGCCGACGAGACTATTCTTTCCGGCGGAACAGCTTATATCACCGATGCCGGAATGACAGGCCCTGAGCATTCTGTGCTCGGAGTCGAAGTGCAGCAAGCTGTAGATCGGATGAGGTTCAGGATGCCTGTGCGCTTTAAAGAGGCTGAGGGAAGCTGCTTTTTATGCGGTGTTATTGTAGAATTTGACGAAAAAACTGGTAAATCGCACAAAATCGAGCGCATAATTGTAAGATAATCAACAAAATTTTATAAATCACTTGCAATTTTTGGAAAAATCAGGTATAATATAAATATCTAAAAGCCGTACGGCGGTTTTGGCAATATATTCAATAACTTATCTATAGGAGGCTATTTACCATGGAAATTTTAAAAGTATCTTCACACTCTTCACCGAATTCAGTTGCCGGAGCTATTGCCGGTGTTATAAGAGAGCAGAAGGCTGTTGAGGTTCAGGCTGTAGGTGCAGGCGCTTCAAATCAGGCTATCAAGGCTATCGCTATCGCAAGAGGATATCTCGCTCCTATCGGCGTGGATCTTATCTGTATCCCTGCTTTCGCTAACATCCAGATCGACGGCGAGGAAAGAACTGCTATCAAGCTTATCTGCGAGCAGCGCTAAGCTGGTGCTCTGTCCCGATGGGGAGAGATATACTGAATAAATCGGAATCAAGGGCGGACTGCGTGTTCGCCCTGTTTTTGTAGGAGAGAATTATGACACGAAAATCAAAGGAGAACTACTACCTCGTCGGAGTTGAGGCGTCTACGGGAGAATATGTCTCCGGCGGAAACAGCTGCTCGATGTGCAAGAGGATGATAATAAATTCCGGTATAAGCACCGTTATCGTCAGGGACGATAAGGAAAATTTCCGGAGGATAAATGTCAGCGAGTGGATAGAAAACGATGAGTCGCTCGCCGGAGTTTTCGGTTACTAGGAGGAGAATATGCCTGCAAATCTTTTCAGCGAAATTGAATATCTTAAAGGCGTAGGAAAGGCAAGAGGTGAAAAATACCGCAAGCTCGGGATCGAGTCTGCTTATGACCTGATCTATCACATACCGAGAGCTTATATGGACTTTCGCTGCCATGTTCCTGTGCGGCAGGCGGCACTGAATGAGTATAATGTGCTGAAGCTGACGATCTTCCGCAAGATGCCGCCTCAGCGCATAAAAGGCGGACTCGTGATATGCAAGGCTGCCGCTACTGATGGAATGGACGATATACTGATCGTTGTGTATAATAATATCTACGGCTTCAATGCACTGAAAGAGGGAAGTACTTATTATATGCACGGTAAAGTCACCGGAAATTTCCTGAGGAAGGAGATTACTTCGCCGGTGTATATAAGTGCAGACGAAAAGGTTCTGATCCAGCCGGTTTATCCGCTGACACAGGGACTGTCGGTGAATATGGTGCGCCAGAATATGCGTCAGGCGGTGGAGATGATGAAGTCGCAGCCGTTTGAGACGCTGCCGGAGGAGATACTCAGAAAATATAAGCTTTGCCCACTGGTGTATGCGCTGGAGAATATTCATTTCCCAGAAAGTGAGGAGGCGGCTGAAAATGCTCGGCACAGGCTTGCGTTTGATGAGCTTCTGAAGCTCCAGCTCGGAATGTCGATGATGAAGACCCGAAGCCGCCGGAAAACGGCGTATAAGATGGATGCAGGGATTTCCGTGAGTGAGTTTACTGAGGGACTGCCGTTTGAGATGACGCAGGCTCAGCGGAAAGCAGTGGGAGAGATCGTCGCTGACCTCTGCCGTGGAGAGCCTATGAACCGCCTGCTTCAGGGCGATGTCGGAAGCGGTAAAACTGCGGTTGCGGCGGCAGCGTGCTATTTTTGCGCACGAAATGGTGTGCAGTCTGCACTGATGGCACCGACGGAGATCCTCGCCATGCAGCATTATAAGACGTTGTCGGAGTTTCTTGAACCGTTCGGTATCGAGGTATGCTTGTTGACGGGGTCTGCAACGGCGAAGAAAAAGGCTCAGCTTCGTGAAAAAATTGCCTCAGGTGAGGCTCAGGTGATAGTGGGAACTCATGCGATCATCCAGAAAGATGTGCAGTATAAGGCTCTCGGGCTGGTTATAACCGATGAGCAGCACCGATTCGGAGTTGCTCAGCGTGCGGCGCTTGCTGAGAAGGGCGAAGCTCCGCATAAGCTTGTAATGTCGGCAACTCCGATACCAAGAACACTTGCGCTGATCATATATGGAGATCTCGATATATCTGCGATAAATCAGCTGCCGAAGGGCAGAAAACCAGTAAAGACCTATGCGGTTACAGGAAAGCTGCGTTCGAGAGCGTTTGGATTTGTGCGTGATCGTCTCGATGAAGGAAGACAGGCTTATGTGGTGTGTCCTGTCATCGAGGAGAGCGAAAGTGATCTGCTGGCGGTGAAAACGTATGCGGAAAATGCTGCCGAGGGCGACCTCAGGGGATATTCTATCGCCCTGCTTCATGGCAGGATGAAGGCGGCTGAAAAGGAAAAGGTGATGAAAAAATTCCGTGAGGGCGAGATACAGGTGCTTATCTGTACGACTGTTGTCGAGGTTGGAGTCGATGTTCCGAATGCGGCGGTGATGGTTATCGAAAATGCCGAGAGATTCGGACTCTCGCAGCTCCATCAGCTCAGGGGACGTGTCGGCAGAGGTGAATTTGAGAGCAGCTGTATCCTCATAACCGACAACACCGGCGACGAGTGCAGGAAAAGGATGAAGATCATGTCCTCGACGAATGACGGCTTCAAAATCTCAGAGGAGGATCTCAAAATGCGAGGCCCAGGAGATTTCTTCGGCAGTGCCCAGCATGGACTTCCTCCGTTGAAAATTGCCGATATAGCGTGCAATATGGAGCTGACGTCGATGGCTCAGCAGTGTGCGCATGAGCTTCTACAGGACGATCCGGAGCTGTCAAAACCCAGAAATAAGGCGCTGAAGATGGATACGCTCAGGCTTTTCAATAAGGAAATAATAGGATGAAAAAAGGCGGCTTTAAGCCGCCTTAATCTTCATCGGTGAATGTGAACAGATCGTTCGGTGTGCATTCGAGAAGCTGACAGAGCGCTTCAATGTTCTCGTAGCGTATCGACGCAGTCTGGTTATTCACCATTTTGTTGAAGTTCTGGTAGCTCATGCCGAGCTGTTTGTAAAGCCAGTACTTCGTTTTGCCTTTTTTCTCGAGAAGGCGGAGGGCATTTAATTTTACCATAAGTCACCTCTGGATTATATAATCTCTACATTAGATAATATTCCAAAAAGCCCCTTGACATATAGACTTTTGCATTATATAATGTAAAAGTGAGATAAGGAGGCTGTTATGAATAGAGATTATTTGCGCAAAGTTTTTAATGCAGCGATTGACGATATTGAAGCTGAGGATTTGGTGAACGAAGAAAGTACTCTCAGGGAGATACAAGAGATTCTGATTAAATATAATAATAACGATTTTGAGTGTATCGAAAAAATCATGGCGATTATGGAGAAAAATGGGTATAATTGCAGGGAATGTCATGATTTTTAAAAAAATTTTTCCCGAAAATCCCCTATATACCGTCGATTCCAAACTTTTTTCAAAAAAATCCAAAAAAATTTGAAAAAAGGGGTTGACAAATTCTAAAAAGGGTGATATAATAATTATCGTCGTCAGGAACGACAACGGCAAAAGAGTGGGAGCTTAGCTCAGCTGGGAGAGCATCTGCCTTACAAGCAGAGGGTCACAGGTTCGAGCCCTGTAGCTCCCACCAATGGCCCGGTAGTTCAGTTGGTTAGAACGCTAGCCTGTCACGCTAGAGGTCGTGAGTTCGAGCCTCATCCGGGTCGCCATTTGCCTCTGTAGCTCAGTCGGTAGAGCAGGGGACTGAAAATCCCCGTGTCGTTGGTTCGATTCCGACCGGAGGCACCATAAAGAGTGTGAATATTCTTCACATTCTTTATAAAATGCGGATTTAGCTCATCTGGTAGAGCGCCACCTTGCCAAGGTGGAGGTAGCGAGTTCGAGCCTCGTAATCCGCTCCATAGTACTGGGGAAATATCCTTGGTATTGACGAATCCCGAAGCAATAGTTTCGGGATTTTTTTCTATATACAGACTTTTGTATCCCATGCCGAGGAGGTTGGATATGTCCGGAATAAGACAGGCAACGCATAAAGATGCGGTGCGAATAGCTGAGATAATCGTGTTTAATTACCGGCTCAGCTTCTATCCGGTGTTCAGAAACGATGAGTTTTATTTTTCTGAGCTGAATGTGCCGGATGTGGCGGAGGAGTATCGCTCGCCGGAGGTTTTGAAGAACACATATGTGTTCGACGATGGCGTTGTGAAGGGCGTGATCCGGCTCAGCGGCAGTGAGGTGCTGAAGCTTTTTGTCGAGCCTTGCCTTCATGGCGACGGAATAGGTTCGATGCTCCTCGACTATGCTGTAAATGTGAAGCGTGCGGATAACCTCTGGGTGCTCGAGAAAAATCCAAGGGCGATCAGCTTCTATGAGCGCAACGGCTTTCGGCTCACGGGTGAGAAAAAATACGAGGAGGATACTGAGGAGTATCTTCTGAAAATGAACAGGTGAAATCATGGAAAAGGAAATGCGCTATGCGGTGCTTATTGATGCCGATAATGTAGCGGCAAGATATACTAAATATATAATGGATGAGGTTTCCAACTACGGCGTGGTGACCTATAAGCGTGTTTACAGCGACTGGACTCGCCCAAATACGCTCAGCTGGAAGAGCATGGCTCTGGAGAATGCTGTTACGCCGATCCAGCAGTATAGTTATACCACCGGAAAGAATGCTACGGATTCGGCTATGATCATCGATGCGATGGATATTCTCTATTCTAATAATGTCGATGGCTTCTGCATCGTCTCCAGTGACAGCGATTTTACCCGTCTTGCGATCCGCCTCAGAGAGTCGGGAATGCACGTCATCGGAATGGGTGAGCAGAAAACTCCGAAACCGTTCAGTGCGGCATGCAATGTTTTCAAGTACCTCGAGATCCTTGCTGATGAGGAGCTTCAGAATACTGGTGAGCGAGAGATAACTCAGCTTAAAACCCTCGAGGAGGCGATAATCCGCATAATTTCAGAAAATGCCAATATTCAGGAGGAGATCAATATCGGCGAGCTGGGAAGCCGACTGCTTAATCGTCATCCCGATTTTGACGTGCGAAATTACGGCTACTCCAAGCTTTCACAGTTTCTGAAAAATTTCGATTCGCTCAGCCTTCGTCAGGTCGGCAGCAGTATACTTGTCTCCCACAAGCGTGATGTTACTGATCTTCAGAAGATCGAGGCTGCGCTGGCGGCGATCGTGAAAACTAACGGTACAAGAGGATATAACCTCGGTGAGCTTAAGAAACAGCTCTGCGCAAAGATGCCGGAGTTTACTGTTCAGACGTACGGATATTCAAAATTCAGCCGATTTGTTCTTAATCTGCCCGGCTTCAGAATAAAGAATAATACAGTGATGCTTGAGGAAAACTGAGCGAAAAGGGGAATTGTGATGAAATATTTTAAGATGCTTGCGATCACGTCGGCGACGGCGATAATTCTTGCCGGATGCAGCTTCGGGAAAGAGAGCGAAGAGACTGCGTTCTATGAAGATGGCACGGTTAGTTATGAGGATCTGGGAATAGCTCCGATCGCTGGTCAGCTTAGCCATGAGGAACTGGAGGTTTACGAGGCGCTCTGGGAAGGTGCTGAAGAGCTTGAAGCTGAGATAGTCTTTCCTTATAAGATCAGTGGAGCGGAATATGCAAGGCTATTTAACCTGCTGGAAAAGCAGGAGCCTGAGTTTTTTCAGCTGAATCAATCCTATTATGTTGCCGATGAGATGTCGTCAGCGAAGATGGATTATAAGATTCTGGATCATGCGGAGCTTGAATCAATGCGTCATGAACTTGAAAAGATAAAGGAAACTATTCTCTGTCAGATACCTTCCGATGCGGATGACTATGACAAGCTTTTGTGGATACATGATTATATCGCTGAGAATTGTGTCTATGAAGTGACAGAGGATGGCGTTTCTGCGTATGAGTGCCTAGTTGGAGGAGTTGCTCACTGCGAGGGATATGCGAAAGCGTTCATGTATCTCGCCAGAGCGCTTGGTTACGATTGTGTGCTGGTGACTGGAATTGATCATAATGACATAAATCATGCATGGAATCAGGTGAAGATCGGCGATGAATGGTATAATGTCGACGTTACGTGGGACGATACCGATGACGAAAATGAGGTTCGCCACACGTATTTTCTAAGGTCGGATGAGTTTTTTGCGACTCAGCATTTCGCTGATAAGGAATATTTTAAGCCAGCGGAGTGCGAAACTGAGAAGCGTTCTTACTATAATAAGAATGACCTTGTAATAACGGTCATGGATGATGCTGAGAGGATTCTGAACAGAGAATTGGCTTCCGGAGCTGAGTTTCTGGAGATAGGCTTCTCGGATCTTCAAGCGTACGATGAATTTCATGAGCAGTATCTTGTGGACTCACGTTATTTTGAAATTGCAAAGACGCATGGATATCCGGTGGAGAAAGTGATCCTTAATGTGCAGGAGCACAGAGATGAGCTTTGCATGGAGATATATTTTGAAGTAAAATAGCATCAGCTCCCATCGGGGAGCTGATTTTTTGCGGGATAGACAACCTGTACAAAAAAATGCATAAAAATTCTCAATTCTTCTATTTGACAAACTCAAAAAAAGGTGATATAATAATAAAGCTGTCAGGAACGGAGAGTACTGAGAGGAAGAAGAGAAGAAGGTTTGGCTTTGGGAAAAGCGTGTTAGATAAAATCTTCTGAAAAAACTTCAA
>JBGVIW010000058.1:0-7213 GCA_045128995.1 Ruminococcus sp. | reverse complement strand
CTTCAGCGTCCCCTACAGCGAAGGATGGACTGCTGAGGTAAACGGCAAGCCTGTGGATGTAGAGATGGTCTCATATGGTTTCATGGCGGTAAAGGCTGATGCAGGCGATAATATCATTACCTTCAGCTACAGCACTCCCGGACTTACTGTGGGAATTTTCCTCACGATTCTCGGCGCAGGCGGACTTATTGCATATCTTGCATTTTTCAGATTCCGCCGCAGAAAACAGGAGCTTTCTGCTCATGTTCACTACTATGACTACACCTCCTCCGATAAACTCAGCTCAGCTGATGAGTACTGCCGGAGGCTTACTGATAAAAATTAATTGCTGCACCACCGCAGCGAAAGCGAGGTTCTTATGCATCTACAGGAAAAAACTCTGTCCAGTCAGCCGGTTTATGAGGGAGTTATATTTACAGTAACTCAGGATACCGCTGAGCTGGAGAACGGCTGCACTGCACGCAGAGACGTTGTTCATCACTCCGGAGGAGTCTGCGTGATACCTGTTACTGACGAAAATGAGATACTTCTCGTGCGTCAGTTCCGCTATCCGTTCGGCGAGGTGACGACTGAGATCCCTGCCGGAAAACTTAATGCAGGCGAAAATCATGCCGAGTGCGGCAGACGTGAGCTTCTCGAGGAAACGGGATGCACCTGCAGCGAATATATCCATCTCGGTGAAATATATCCTACTCCGGCATATAACACCGAAATAATTCATATCTACCTCGCAAAAGGGCTTCAGTTCAGCAGACAGAACCTCGACGAGGATGAATTTCTCGATGTTATCAGGGTTCCGCTCTGCGATGCTGTCGAAATGGTCATGAATTCCGAGATCAAGGACAGCAAAACTCAGATCGCTATACTCAAGGCAGCAAGAATGCTTGGAATATAAAATTCCATAAATAAAAATGACCCGCACAGGGCAGGTCATATTGGTATCCTATTCCGTATCGGAAGTCTCCGCTTCGTGCATCAGAAGCTGCTTTTCATAGGCATCAAGAATGCTCTCCTCAAACAGCGTTCTCGCTGAAGGCGATATCGGGTGAACTATATCACGGAAAACTCCGTTCTCATCCTTTCTGCTCGGCATTGCCGCAAACAGCTTCTCGTCGCCCTGCACTACCTTTATATCATGCACGGCAAGCATATTATCGATCGTTATCGACACGACTGCCCTGAGCCTTCCTTCGGTTACAAGCTTTCTGATCTTTACATCAGTGATTTCCATAATATGACCTCCTAGTGTAAATGAAATGACAACAGTCTTATGCTGCTGTGGATATATTTACCTTATATGGCGTAAAATATTCATGCAGGGTCAGATTTGCATATCAAAAAAATTTTAGAAAAGGTGATTACAATGGCTACAGACATTTTAAAGGATAAAAAACATATTCATTTTATCGGAATCGGCGGCTCGGGAATGTATCCTCTCGCTCAGATTCTTCATTCTCAGGGATATTACCTCACCGGTTCTGACAATAACGAGACGGAGACGCTCGACGCTGTAAGAAAAATGGGGATTCCTGTTTTTGTCGGTCAGAGAGCTGAAAATATCGACGGTGCTGATCTGATCGTTTTTTCTGCTGCTATTATGGCTGATAATCCGGAGCTTGTCGCTGCAAGAGCAAGCGGAGTTCCTGTCCTCGAGAGAAGTGAGCTTCTCGGCATCGTCACAAGCTGGTACGGTAATGCTATCTGCGTTTCCGGTACTCATGGAAAAACTACTACCACCTCTATGCTCACCCAGATCATCTACACTGCCGGAGTCGATCTCTCTGCATTTATCGGAGGAAAGCTCCCCTGCATCGGCGGAAGCGGACGCTCAGGCAGCAGCGATATCATGGTATGCGAGGCTTGTGAGTTTGTGGATACCTTCCTGAAGCTTTATCCCGATGTTTCTATTATCCTCAATATCGACGCCGATCACCTCGACTACTTCAAGACACTCGATAATATTATCGCATCTTTCCGTAAGTTCAGCGAGAAAACTACAAAAACTCTTATCGTGAACGGCGACGATGCAAACTCACTCAAATCTGTCGAGGGAATTGCTGATAAGGAGATCATCTACTTTGGTCTTGATAAGAAAAATGACTACTATGCTGATAATATCAGACACAACGGCGGACTCGAAACTCAGTTTGACGCTTATCATAATGGCGAGTGTATGGGAACAGTGACTCTCAATGTTGCGGGAAAACATAACATTATGAACGCTCTCGCTGCTCTTGCGGCTGCTGATCATTCAGATATTCCCTTCAGCTTCATTCAGCAGGGACTTAATGAATTCAGAGGCGCTGCACGCCGCTTCGATAAGCTCGGATTTGAAAAGGGTATCACTGTTGTAGACGATTACGCCCACCACCCGACTGAGCTTGAGGCTACACTCAGCGCAGCTATGGAAATGGGATTCAGAAAGGTCTGGGCAGTGTTCCAGCCGTTTACCTTCTCGAGAACTCAGATCCTGCTTGACGACTTTGCAAGAGTGCTGACTATACCTGACTGCACTGTCCTTACTGACATCATGGGTTCCCGTGAGAAAAACACATACGGCATCTTTACCCGCCATCTCGCTGAAAAAATCCCGGGATGCGTGTGGTTTCCGCAGGATGAGACAATTGAGTGGACTGACGAAAGAAAATATTTAAATTTTGAGCAGATCTGTGACTATATCTGTGAAAATGCACAGGAGGGCGATCTCGTGATCACTCTCGGATGCGGTGACGCTTACAAAATTGCTAAGATGATACTCAAAAAATTAGGAAAGGAATAAGATCATGTTAAAAAATAAGGAAATTGAGGTTTTTAACTTTATAAAAAGCAGACTCAGCAGCGGTATCTCTCCGTCAGTGCGTGAGATCATGGATGCTATGGGATTTAAGTCCACTTCGACTGCTCATCGCTATATTGCAACACTTGTCAAGGAGGGTCTCATCGAAAAAACCGGTAACCTCAACCGCTCACTCAGACTTCCTAACAGTGAGAGTGCTTCTGTACCGATCCTCGGTACTGTAACTGCTGGTCAGCCTATCACTGCCATCGAGGATATCGACGGCTATGTCGGATTTGAAGCTCCCGGACATGATCCTCAGGAACTGTTCGCCCTCAGGATCAGAGGCGAAAGCATGATCAATGCCGGTATCCTCAACGGAGATATCGTTATCGTCGAGCGTCGCTGCTATGCCGAAAACGGCGAGATCGTAGTTGCACTCGTCGGCGGCGAGGAGGCTACTGTAAAGACATTCTTCAAGGAAAACGGTCACTTCCGACTTCAGCCAGAAAATGATACCATGGATCCGATCATCGTCGAGGAAGTCGAGATCCTCGGCAAGGTCATCGGTCTTAAAAGATATTACTGATTTTTCAGAGAAAAAATTTCCCCAAATTTTTAAAAAACTCTTTTCACATCATGGAAAATGTAGTATAATATAATGTGTTTCGTTTATAGGACAAATAAAATTAAATCATATAAATAAAGAAAGGACTATGCAAAATGCTCAACGATGTTAAAGTTATTATCTGCGGTAAGGAATATAAGCTCAAGACCTCGGAATCTCCGAATTATGTTTTCGCTCTCGCAAGAGCTCTCGAG
The DNA here is from genome assembly GCA_045128995.1 of Ruminococcus sp. Taxonomy (GTDB): domain Bacteria; phylum Bacillota; class Clostridia; order Oscillospirales; family Ruminococcaceae; genus Ruminococcus. Next base: position 3,615 of record JBGVIW010000058.1, on the reverse strand, counting down.
AATAAGATCAATTCACATATGACTTCTGGAAGCGGCTCTTCTCCCTATTCTGCGGCTATTATGGTAGCCCTCAGTCTGCTCGATGACCTCAGCAAGGCTAATGACAGACTCGATTCTATCAGAGATCAGTCCAAGGAATATGTCGATGAGGCTGGAAAGGCTCGCATCGAGCGTGATGCCGCTCTTAAAGAGATCGAGGTTCTTAAGTCAAAGATCACTCAGCTCGAGAATAATGCAAGACTCAAGGAGCTTAAAGATAGTATCTGATGAACCGCTTTAAACCTGAAATTCTCGCTCCTGCCGGCAGCATGGAGTCGCTTACTGCGGCGCTGAGGACTGGTGCGGATGCTGTTTATGCCGGAGGAAAAAAATTCTCCGCACGAAGCAGTGCTGCTAATTTTTCACTGGATGAGCTTGCTCAGGCTGGCGAAAAATGTCGGTTATACGGCGCAAAGCTCTATCTTGCTGTCAACACTATCATCTTCGACAGCGAGGCTGATGAGTTCTGTGAATACATAACTGCGGCTGCTAAGGCTGGCGTTGACGCTTTTATCGTCCAGGACTGGGGCGCTGCTGAGCTGATACGCCGATGCGTTCCCGATGCGGTCATACACGCTTCCACGCAGATGACTGTTCACACCGCTGGCGGTGCATCACTGTTGAAGAAGCTGGGGTATTCCCGTGTCGTGCCGTCAAGAGAGCTTGATGAAAAAACTATAAAGAAAATCTCCGCCGTCGGCATTGAGATTGAAATCTTCGTCCACGGCGCTCTTTGTATGTCCGTTTCCGGACAGTGCTATATGTCTGCTATGATCGGCTCACGCTCCGCTAACCGTGGATGCTGCGGTCAGGCGTGCAGACTTCCTTTCACTTCCTGCGGAAATAGTGACAGCTCTGTCCTGTCACTCAAGGATCTCTCCCTGATTCCGGTCATTTCCCGTGTTCAGGACGCAGGTGTCGATTCCCTTAAAATCGAAGGCAGAATGAAACGTCCCGAATATGTCGCATCCGCTGTCGATGCCCTTCATGGCGCTCTCAACGGTAAAACTCCCGATATGCAGCTCCTCAGGAGCATTTTCTCACGAAGCGGTTTTACTGATGGATATTTCACCGGAAAGCGTTATGATATGTTCGGAGTGCGTGAAAAAGATGATGTCATCGCTGCTCATTCGATTATCCCGAAGATCCACGAGCTGTACCGAAGTAAACGAAAAACACGTACTGTAGACTTTCATGCTGTGATAAAAAAAGATCAGCCTGTTGAGGTCACTGCCTCCTCGGGCGATTTTACTGCGATTTCAGTATCTGACAAGCCAATGATAGCTCAGAACAAACCGACTGATGTTGAAATGCTGATAAAGCAGTTCTCACGTCTGGGTGATACGGTTTTTGAGCTTGGCGATGTCACTGCAGAAATAGATGAGGGACTTATCGTCCCAGCTGGCAGGCTTAATGAGATCCGGCGTGAGCTTATCGCTCGGCTGAGCGATTCGATTATTTCCGGAATGAAGGCTGAATATTCATTCACGGATTATTTCCCGGAGCTTCCGGATCATCACCATTTTGTCGTATCTAATACGCTTCCTATACGTACATGGTGCGAAACTGCTGAGCAAGTAAGAGCTGCGGTCGGGCTTTCAGAATATGTTATCGTTCCGCATGAGCTACTGCTTAACGGTGAGCTTGATGATATCTCTGCTGAAAAGGTAATCATCTCTCCCCCGAGGTTTATTTCCGACGAGGAAAAAATCAGTCAGGAGCTTGAAACTCTCAAGGACAATGGCTTTACACATCTGCTATGCCATACACCGGACTCCATCGCTATCGGCTTACAGCTTGGTTTCACGCTTCATGGCGGCTTCGGACTTAATGTATCCAACTCATTCAGCGCTGAATATCTCAAAGATCTTGGACTTTCTGATTTCACCGTCTCCTTCGAGGCAAAGATTTCCCAGATTAACGCACTGTCTCCTGCAATGCCTATGGGCGCTGTGATCTATGGCAGGCTTCCGCTGATGCTTACGAGAAACTGCCCGATACGCAATGAAGTCGGCTGCAAAAACTGCCGCAGGATTCTGATTGACCGCACGGGACGTGAGTACCCTGTAAGATGTATGGGCGAATATACTGAGATACTTAATCCTGATGTTTTGTATATGAATGATAAACTCAGTCAGTTCAACTCCCTATCATTCGGGATCGTAATGCTCCATGATGAGAATGCCGACGAAACGGCTGCTGCAATCAGCGGTACAAAACCGTCCGAACATATTACTCGAGGACTTTACTATAGAGGTATTTGATCTATGAAACTGACTTTTAAAAAATTAAAGGAAAACGCAGTCATCCCTCAGCGTGCAACCTCTGGAAGTGCAGGACTTGATCTTTGCGCCTGCATTGACGCTCCGGTGGAAATATTGCCGGGAGGAATCGCTCTTATCCCGACGGGACTTTCGGCTCAGCCTGAGCGGACTGACACTGCGCTCATGATATATCCCCGCTCGGGACTTGCTTCACGATATGGTGTAGCACTTGCCAATTGTGTGGGTGTAGTCGATAGTGACTATAGGGGCGAGATCTGCGTTCCGCTTATAAATCATGGGAATGCGCCCTTTATCGTGGAGAACGGTATGCGCATCGCCCAGCTTGTTGTAACTCCGGTTATTCTGCCTGAAATTGAGGTCAGCACTTCCCTTTCTGACACTGAAAGAGGCTGTGGCTGCTTTGGTTCAACAGGATTAAATTAAATTATGAGGTGTAATAATGAAAAAAATTTTATTTATGTCATTCCTTATTATCGCTGCCATCGTGCTAGGCAGTCTTCTCGGAAATGCCTGCGCTGATGCTTCCGCATTAAGCTGGCTTGCACATTCCATCAACTTTGCGTTTGAGCCGGGACAGTTTATCAATTTTGAAATCCTTAGGATTTCATTCGGTGTTTCTTTCTCTGCAAATGTCGCACAGATCATACTTATTCTCGTTGGAATCTTTATGTACATCAAGTTTGTTCCCAAGCTTGTTCCAAGTAAATAATGATGTAAATTTTTTGCCGGAGTTTTTAATCTATAACCGCCCGGTGTGACATAATATAATATAAATAGTATATGTATTTCAATTAAGGAGCTTCAGAAATGTTTACTAAAGATATTGGTATCGATCTTGGTACCGCAAATACACTCGTTTATGTGAGAGGTAAGGGTATCGTTATCAGAGAGCCTTCTGTCGTTGCAGTCAATACAAGAACCGACAAATGCCGCTATGTCGGCAAGGAGGCTAAGGATGTCATCGGAAGGACTCCCGGATCTATCGTTGCCGTAAGACCGCTTAAAGACGGAGTTATAGCTGATTTTGACGTCACTACTACCCTTCTTCAGTCATTCATTAAAAAGGCACTAAAGGGTACTATTTTTACAAAAGCTAACGTAATTATCTGCATTCCATCCGGTGTAACTCCCGTTGAGCGCAGAGCTGTTCGTGAGGCGTGCAAGAATGCTGGAGCGAATAATGTTCTCATAATCGAAGAACCTATGGCTGCGGCTATCGGCGCAGGACTGCCGACAAATGAGCCTAACGGCAGCATGATCATCGACATCGGCGGCGGCTCAAGTGAGGTTG
>JBGVIW010000057.1:0-5954 GCA_045128995.1 Ruminococcus sp. | reverse complement strand
CTTCCTCTCCCACTCCTGAAAAGAGCTGAGTTCTTTTTAAAATTGGGATATATTTCTCCATAAAAGCCTCTTTTCTGTTGTAAATGCAACCGACTTGTCAGTGATATTATAGTATAATCATATTAATAAGTCAAGTACTTATTTATTTTGATTTTTAGGAGAGTTAACATGATAAGAATAATTATAAAAATCGATGAAGAAAAATGCATTGGATGTGGGCTTTGTGCTGAAGCTTGCCACGAGGGAGCGATTGAAATGATTGACGGAAAGGCAAGGCTTACCCGTGAGGATTATTGCGATGGTCTGGGAGATTGTCTGCCAGCCTGTCCTACAAATGCGATTACCTTTGAAGAGCGTGAAGCTCCTGCATATAATGAAGCGGCTGTGCTTGCTGCAAAGCAGGCAAAATCGGGCATTACACTGCCCTGTGGTTGTCCCGGAACTCATTCAAAAGCTATAAAGCGTGAAGCGGTTTCAGATTCAGTTTCTGCACCTGTTTCAAGTCAGCTTTCACAGTGGCCTGTGCAGATTAAGCTTGTACCAGTAAATGCACCCTACTTTGACAATGCAAATCTTCTTGTAGCAGCAGACTGCACCGCCTATGCCTATGGTAATTTCCACAATGAATTTATCCGTAATCATGTTACCCTCATCGGCTGTCCTAAGCTTGATGAGGGAGATTATGCTGAGAAACTAACGCAGATCATTGCAAACAACAATATAAAAAGCGTTACTGTTGCAAGAATGGAAGTACCTTGCTGCGGCGGTATAGAAAACGCTGTGAAGCGTGCTTTGCAGGCAAGCGGTAAGTTTATTCCGTGGGGAATCGTTATTATTTCTACCGATGGAAGAATTAGATAAATCATATCTGATAAGTACCGTGATCCTTTTTATTGATACTATAGAATGAAACAAAAAGCCGAATCGATCGAGAATGTAACTTCTCAATCAATTCGGCTTAAATAACAGGAATCCGCTGCGCTGCTATTTGAGGAACTCTATAACGGACATTTCTCCTCCGGTAGCTTTGTAGGCGTAGTAACTGAGGACGAGTGAAGCGTCTATGGCATCAATTGCACCGTTCAAATCAACATCTGCCAGAACCTGCTGTAATTCATCGAACTCTTTTGCAGCTCCAGTTGCTGATCTTGCATACTCTGAAAGGATCATAGAAGCATCTATCGCATCAACCGCACCATCGGTGTTGATGTCTCCGTACGGCTGATTAGGAACATATCCATTTGGTTCGTAAGTCTCTGTATTAGTCATGCCTGAAAGAGTGAATACAACTGTCACATTATCCGCAACCTCGGCGTCCAGATCATCAAAGGAACCTCCACGAAGAGCATACTTGATCTGTGTGATCTCATCCTGAGAATAAATATGATCCATAGCCACGGCATACATTGGCTGACCGTGAAGGAACTGATCAAGCTTTACACCGTCAACTCTGACTTCGTCAACTGAAAGGCTAATGTTATCCCTCTCGCCGAGAGGATAGGGATCTTCGTTGCGGATCGTAAGAGTAATAGATGCTGCGTCGTTAAATGCCTCCGTATCGGGAATATCCCAAGTCACTTCATATTGACCGTCGCCATAAATTGCATCTCCGGCAAGACTGATATTAGTGCCAGCCTCGAGATACGCTGTTCCGATTTTGATATCGGAGCTATTTTCCGCAGCATTGACGATAAGCGCCTGCGATGATGTTACCGCAAAAATTGTCGATAATGCAATAGCTGAAAAACGCTTGTGAGAGATTCTTGTAGTCATAACCATTTCCTCCTTATAATTAGTTTAGCAGTGTGTGATCAGATGATCGAATATGTTGCTCAGGCTCAAAAACGTAAATATTGTTTGAGCTGTCGAAAGATACGATCAATATGCGATATATATATATATATATATATATATTATAACCCAGGGTTTTAAGTTTGTCAATAGAATATAGAAATAAATCGTTAGTTATTAATAACGAATATTGTTAGATTATTATTTTTCAGTTTTAAGACAATACAACACAAATTTAATCTAAGAATTCATTGCTTATCGGATACCTCATGCTGCTTTTTTCGCAGCTTAACTGTAACACAATTCCCCCTTTTACGCCCCTCTCATTTCTTCAATCACGCTTCCATCGGAAATCTTTATAATATAATTTTACTAATAGTCGAGAAACTATTGACAAATCTGGTTTTTTAATGTATAATAAAGATGAAAATTGTAAGCGGCTGCTTTATAACAAAAGGAGGTTATTGTCATCGCCAGAGGAACAAAAAATCGACCAACAAAAGAAATGATCGTTCAAATAGCATCAAAACTATATCTTGAAAAGGGATTCACAGAAACCAGCAATAAGGAGATCTGTGAAATACTGAATATCAGCCCCGGCAATTTGACGTTCCATTATCCGCAGAGAGAACACGTTCTCACCGAATTTGTCAAGGAACTCTGCGATTTTCAGTGGCGTATGATCGAGGTGCTTGAGCAAGAGGATAAGTCGCCTCTTCTGGCTTTGTGTATCGAATTTGCCACGAATGCCGCAATTGCGGAGGAGAGCAATGCCATGTGTGACATCTACATAGCAGCCTATACCCACCCGATGCCCCTTGCAGTCATACGGGAGAATGATACGAGAAAAACTCAGCAGATCTTCACGGAATTCAATCCAGACTGGACAAATGAACAGTTCCTTGTCATGGAGAACCTGTACTCTGCTATAGAATATGGTATCTTCTCATCAGCTGGACAGGAGAAAATCAGCCTTGATATGCGTGTCGCCTGCGGACTGGATGCGGCACTCAGGCTGTACAATGTCCCCGAAGATTTGAGAAATCAAAAGATTGAGAAAATAATCGCAATGGACTACCGAAGTTTTGGAAGGAGAATCCTCTCCGACTTCAAGGACTATATCACCGCTGTCAACTGGCAGGCGGTGGAAGTAACACGACAGAAAATGATTGCGAAATCACAAAAAAATCAATCTAAAATGTAAAGATAACCATCAATCAGAATAGAGGTGTAAATTTATGAAAAAGAAATATACCATTTTTACAGCAGTGCTGATTTCTATGGTTTTGTCAGGATGCAGCGCTTCAATTGAAAAACCAGGAACTACTGACGCTACTGAAAACAGCAATATAGAAATGCAGACGGAAACTGAAAAGTCTGCTGAAGAGGAAATTACTGAAGTTAACGAGGAAGCTACCAAAGCTGAAACTGAAAAATCTACTGAAGCAGAAGCTGAAACTGAAAAACCCACCGAAGCTGAAACTGAGGAATCTACTGAAGCTGAAACTGAAAAACCCACTGAAGCTGAAACCGAGGAACCTGCTAAAGCAGAGACTAAAGAATCTAATAAAGCTGAGGCCGACGAACCTGCTAATACTGAAACAGAGGAATCCACTAAAGCTGAAACCGTTGAACCTACTAAAGCTGAGGCAGAGAAATCCACTGAGGCTGAAACCGACGAACCTACTAAAGCTGAAACTGAAGAATCTACCAAAGCAGAAAAAATTGAGGTGTTCGCACTTAATGGTCCGTTGGGCAGGTACCAGAGTCCCGCTGAATTTGGTGATGCAAAATTTGCTGCTTCCTTTACCAAGGATGATCTTGTAAAAATGGATGACGGAACACTTGCACTGAATGTGATGATCTATCGCTATGAGCTCTTCAGCGGCGATGACATCAATGCCCTGAAGGAGGGCGATGTGATCTGGTGTCTTGGTCGAGAAGTTGTGATCGATACGATTAAAACAACAGACTACGGTGCAGTCGTTATCAATGGCGGAATTGAATACGGCGGTCGTGTTCTCAAGACCAATGATGGTTCAGTGTACTTCGAATCAGGTATGAATGATGTGAAATCCTACTACGAAATCGGCGAAAATCAGTATGTTCTCTCTGATAACTTCGTATTTACTGACAATTCTGTTTTCGGTGAGTCCGTCACTTATACAGCAGAAGAATTCTTTGCTATGGATTATGGCCCTGCCGGATTTATCAATTCAAACACAATTGTGAAAACCGACAACAATGTGATCACATCAATCGAAAGAAACTACATTCCGTAAAATACTGTTCTGCATTTTACTACAAGGCGCATTTCTCTTAGAAAATTATCACGAGAATACACCTCGATTCGCAGTGGTATAAGTCTTTTTCGGCTCTGCAAAAATTCTTGAAATAAATCAGTAATGATAAAAATGTTGGCTTGGAGCAGCTTTAAAAAGCTGCTCCAAGTTTTTGCTTTTTACAATGGATACTGCAATTTTTTAAGATACTCTGATACAATAAAAAATCCGCTGACAGACCTCTCTCAGCGGATTTAAATTATTATTGTCGTTTGGTTTCTCCGTGTCATAAACAAGATGCTTGGAGAAACTGGAGGTGATAATTCAGCGAGGACGTTCGGAATATGGCAAGGTTGATTTTTTACTTCAGCAATTCTCGCCTCAACAGGCAAAGTTCAAAAACATCCAGTCGCTCTTCTGAGACAAAAGTTCCATAAAGCTATTGTCGTGGACGGCGGTGACAGCATATCCGAAACAGGCAGAGTCTCCTGCGATAAGCTCTTTATTCTACATTACCGTGTTAGGCACCAAGTATCTCCATAGTTTTATCATCCTCCACGCCACGGCAGAACTTATCCAATACCTTCTGAAACAACTCCTGCTCCGGTGCAGCATACTTGAACAAGGTCATACAGGAACGCACTTTGTATGCATCCGAATAGCCGAAAACTGTCATCGGATCTTCAGTCTGGATCTTCAGCAGTTCCTCTGTGATTTCAATAAGCCTTGCACCAAGAACCGGATGGGCATAGTAGTCCTTCGCTTCATTCAGATCTTTAATTGAGAAATACCCAGTCGTACCGCTGATTCCCAAGCCTTGAATCTGAGGAAACACGTACCAGATCCAGTGCGAGATTTTCTGTCCCTGTCTCATTTCAAAGAGTGCCGTTTCATAGGTTTCACCAAAGCTGTAGCCATGCTCTTGTGCATCAATGAACTTCTGCAAATCGGTCAGCCGAATTTCAATACCGAGAACGCCATGCTTCTCCTGCTTGTCACGAGGATAATAGGCATCCATATGGTCGGGGTCAGGCGTTTCATCGGGAGCATAACCAAGCTTTTCCTTTGGCAATGCAGCGTACAGCTTTGCAAAAGAACTGAAGTGATGCAGAGCCGTGACACGCACCGTCAATTTCTGTGCAGCATCATCGATCTGCGAAAATTCTATGAAATCGCCCACCTGTACCTGCTGACGCTTTTCATCGTTGAGACGAAGTTCTATGGTCTTGGAGCCGTTCTGGATTTCGCTGAACGGAGAAGCCTTCAATTTCATCCGATGTAGTTGAGGCTTTCTTGCCAGATGGTTAAACAACACTGGCGTGATCGCAGGATATGTAAGATTTTCAGGCAGTTCCGTAAATTCCCGTATCTCAGCCATTTCGCTGTCAGGAATTGCTCCAAATTCACGAATAACAGCATGGAACACAACACCATTTGCACCATGTCCAGTTTCCTCATTCCAGGCACGATAATCACAGAGCGGCTTAATCTCAAAATCAACTGCACCGGACTCCTCATAAAGCTCACGCTTTGCAGCATTAAGCGGTGTTTCTCCCCGCTCGATATGACCGCCCTGCGTCTCCCATGTTGTCCGTTCCTTATGACAACTAAGCACGATTTTGCCGTTGTACTCTGAAAGGACTACAACATATTTGTATTCTTCTAAAAATCCAAGTTCATATACCTGACAACGCATGATTGCCTCCTCACTGTGTAACTATAATTGGTTGCTATTTAAATTTCGAGATGCTTCTCAATCACCATCATGATCTCATCCAACCGCTTCTCACCCCTTGCCTGTCGAGTTATTCTCTTAGCGAGCGTCGAGCTATGCAACTTCCATGACGTTGTAATAGTTCGTAAGGAAGCTCTGCATCTCTT
>JBGVIW010000056.1:0-3357 GCA_045128995.1 Ruminococcus sp. | reverse complement strand
GAGAGCGACCTCATTGAGCACCGGAACTGCATAAACAGGCTTCACGCCATGCTCAGCACGTGCCTCGTTGACGAGGATAATGATCTCGTCGGTAAGTGCCTGATAATCGGGGACATAGAGGTCACCGGCGCTGGAGTAACTGGAAGAAAGTGGGGTGAGAGCTGCAATGATAGACAAGGCAGCCGCCGCTGTTTTTTTGGTAATTTTTTTTATTATAGAAAGACCCACACTTAACACCTCCAGTTTAATATACGTTTATTATAGCACATCCTGTTACAAATTCAAAGAGTCTAAATCAATTTTTGGTGATTTTTCACAAATAAAATCTCCGTATTCCACAAAATACAAACGCCGCAGATGGCTTAATGATGCCAATTCTGCGACGTTTTTCATTTATTTAACTTTACTTAAGCTCAACTCTTCTGATCTTACCGCTGATCGTCTTGGGAAGTTCATCTCTGAACTCAACGATTCTGGGGTACTTATACGGAGCAGTGTGCTTCTTTACGTACTGCTGGATCTCCTTTTTCAGCTCATCAGTTCCGACAGTGCCCTTTGTGAGGACGATAGTTGCCTTTACGACCTGACCTCTGATTTCGTCGGGAGCGGCAGTAACTGCGCACTCGAGAACGTAGGGAAGCTCCATGATAACGCTTTCGATCTCGAACGGGCCGATGCGGTAGCCGGAGGACTTGATAAGATCATCAACTCGTCCTACGTACCAGAAATAGCCGTCCTCGTCACGCCATGCCGTATCACCAGTGTGATAAACGCCGTCGTGCCAAGCTTCTCTTGTCTTTTCGTTGTCGTTATAGTAGCCCATAAACAGACCGCAGGGAATCTTCTCGTTTGTGCGGATGCAGATCTCACCTGTCTCGCCGCTCTTTGCGCTTGTGCCGTCGGGGAGGAGGATATCAACATCGAAAAGAACGCTCGGGATACCCATCGAGCCGGGCTTTGCGGTCATACCCACGAAGTTTCCGAGGGCGAGAGTTGTCTCAGTCTGACCGAAGCCTTCCATGAGCTTTACGCCGGTAGCCTTGAGGAACTGGTTATAAACCTCAGGGTTGAGTGCCTCGCCGGCAACGGTAGCATACTTGATAGAGCTGAGGTCGAACTTGGAGAGATCCTCCTTGATGAAGAATCTGTACATAGTCGGAGGAGCGCAGAATGTAGTGATGTTGTACTTAGCGAACATCGGGAGGATCTTGTTTGCGTCGAATTTCTCGAAGTCGTAAACAAAGACGCAGGTTTCGCTCATCCACTGACCGTAGAGCTTGCCCCAGAGAGCCTTGCCCCAGCCGGTATCAGAAATTGTGAGATGGATACCATTCGGATCGACATTATGCCAGTAGCGGGCAGTAATGAAGTGACCGAGCGGATATTTGTGGTTATGAGTAGCGATCTTGGGGTAGCCGGTAGTACCTGAAGTAAAGAACATGAGCATCGGATCTGAACCGAAAGCACCGTCCTCCTTTGAAGGACGCTCGAAAACGTCGCTGTGGCTGTACATTTCATTATCGAAGGAATGCCAGCCCTCACGCTCGCCGTGAGCGATAACCTTAAGAATCGGGTAGTCGCACTTTTCGGCAGCAAGCTCAGCCTGATGAGCGACATCTCCGTCAGCTGTACAAATGATAGCAGAAACTCCTGCTGCGTCGAATCGGTATTTGAAATCCTTTTCAACGAGAAGATTTGTAGCGGGGATGACTATTGCGCCGATTCTGTGGAGAGCAAGGATAGAGAACCAGAACTGGTAATGTCTCTTAAGCACGAGCATTACTCTGTCGCCCTTCTTGATGCCGAGTGACTTGAAGTAGTTTGCAGTCATGCAGGAATACTTCTTGATATCAGCGAAGGTGAAATATCTGTCCTCGAGGTCGTTTCCAACATAAATGAGAGCGTTCTTATCGGGAGTTTTTTCAGCGAGAGCATCAACGATATCGAATGCAAAGTTGAAGTCCTCCTCGTTGAAAAACTCGATATTAGTCATCGCACCTTTATTGTCAGTAGTGACCTTTACGAATTTATCAGAAACGGGGTTTTCGATATTTGCAAGCTCGAAGTTTGTAACAGCAGGAAGCTCGATCGGAGTGATCTCCTCAGCGTCTGGATCAGCGTCGAGAACAACCGCATAGATCTTACATTCCTTGCCGTCTCCAGCCCATACATCATGCTCCTCGCCGCTGTTGTAGTAGATAGCGTCGCCCTCGTGAAGCTCCTCGATATTATTGCCGATCTGCACCATAAGAGTACCGCTGATAACGATATCAAGCTCCTGACCCTTATGAGCGCTGAGGTGGGGCTTACGCTCCTCATCGGAGAGGTAGGGGATAGTTACGAGGAAAGGCTCGGCAGTCTTGTTCTTAAATTTCGGAGCGAGACGCTCGTACTTGAAACCTGCACGGCGGGCGATCGGAACGCCCTCACCCTTTCTTGTAACGTCATAGCTGTTGAGGCTGGGGCTTACGCCCTCCATGAGATCGGTGATCTCAACAGAACAGGCATTAGCAAACTTATAGATAAAAGTAAAGCTGAAGTCTCTGTTACCGCTCTCATATGCGAGGTAATCCTCGAGAGCGACATCCGTCTTAGCAGCTATCTCCTCAGGAGAAAAGCCGACTGATTCACGAACAGCCTTAATTCGCAGGGCGACCTCTCTTATCTTAAATTCGGGGTCCATAATTTTTTCACTCATAGCAAGCTTCTCCTTTCATAGAAATAGGGCTGATGGCGGACACCGTATGGAATAACGTACCTTCAGTCCGAAAATGTAAATTTAGAATAACAGATTAATTATACCACGCCAGAAAAAGCTTGTCAATAAGAAACTGATGATTTTGCCGTTTAAAGTGAAAAAATATTTTAAAACATCCCAAGGCGTATTAAAATGTAAAATTTAGTCATTTTTGATAGTGACATATCGGTTTTAATGTGTTATAATATAAAGTGTATAATTAAAACCGGTCTGTGACCGGATCAGATAAAGGACGTGCTGATATGGCTAATAATTATGATGTTATTATCGTCGGATGCGGAGCTGCTGGATTGTATGCAGCTATCAACCTGCCTTCACATCTGAAGGTGCTTATCCTCTGCAAGCGTGAGCTGAGCCTGTGTAATTCCTCTCTCGCACAGGGCGGTATTGCCGGAGTCTATAACTCCCCAAGCGACAGTATACAGTATCACCAGAACGATACTCTCGTTGCCGGCGGATTTAAGAACAATATCGACGCTGTTCATACGCTCGTGAGCGAGGCGGCTCAGGATCTTGAAAGAATAATCAGCCTCGGCGTTGATTTTGACAAAAATCCCGACGGTACGTATCATCGTACCCTCGAGGGCGGTCACGGTCAT
>JBGVIW010000055.1:0-6985 GCA_045128995.1 Ruminococcus sp. | reverse complement strand
CAAGTAACGACAGCAGTGATATTCACGCCCTCAGTGACGAGCTTCTTATAAAGGCGGAAAACCTCCTGATAGCGTTTTGCAAGCTCAAGCTGAGCCTCGGGAGTATTAGATTTCTGATCGATATCAAGCTCAGTGACGTGGATTTCAAGACCAAGCTCATTATACTTACGGAAAGCCTCCTCGTAGAGTTCAAGTGAAGGGTAACTCATACCGATATGCGACTGCATACCGATACCGTCGATATTGCCCTCAGCCTTGATCTCGGCGCACTTTTCGATAATAGCATCACGCTTAGCAGGTGTATATTCGTTGTAGTCGTTATAGAAGAGCTTACATCCCTCGGGAGCATATTTTCTAGCGTATTCAAAAGCCTTGTTAATGAAGGAGTCGTCGCCATAGACGGACATCCATGCTGACTGACCGGTCTTAGCGATATTTGAACCAGCCTCACGCATAGTACCAGTCTCGCTGAAAGCCTCGTTCACGACATCCCACGCATAGAAATCAGCATCGGGATATTCTGTAGCAAGTGTATCCATGAGATTTTTGATATAGTTTTCAAGACGCTTATTCATAACCTCGGGAGTAACCCAGTCACCGTCGTCGGAGAAGCCCTCCTTGAAAAACCAGTCGGGCGACTGGCTGTGCCATACAAGAACATGACCTCTGATCGGGATGTTATTCTCAACGCAGAATTCGATCTGTGCACGAGCCTGATCGATATTTACCTGCGGATTTGTATCATCACCGGTTTCAGCCAGATACTTCAGAGAAGCAGCCTGATCGAGAGTATAATCGGGTTTGAGGTTATTACCGAAAGTAAGGCTGTCATAGTGTTTAACGATAATATCTCTGGCAGCCTGAACATCGAGATCAGCCTTTGAGCAAGAGCCGCCGAGAATGAAGTAATCCTCATAGACATCCTTAAGGCTTGGGATATCCATCTGCGCCTCCGGAGCAGGAAGAGCAACAGCCTTAACATCATCGATATAGAAATCCATGAGATCCTGCTCTACTACCTGAGCGTCCGGCTTATAAGCAGTCTGGAAATAAACGACGAAGTTGGAAGCATCTGAGGGGATAGTATATCTGCTTTCGATATAAGCCCATTCGCCCTTAGTAGCAGTGACTTTTCCGATTTCAACATAGCATTCCTTACCGTTCTGCTGGAACTGCATATTCATAGTAAAAGCCTGAGTATCAGTCCATTCATCGCCAGTATACTTGACCCAGCCGCTCATTTCATAATAACCGCCGGCATTCATAACGAGAGTTTTGTTAGAGGACGGGCCATTCCAGAGCTTGGTTCTTCCCTCAGTAAAGAGGCAGTCGCCGCCGTCAACACCTTCGCCGTCAGCAACAGTACACTTAGCGTCGCCTCGTCCTGACCAGAGCATGGTACTGTCAGTAAAGTCATCGAAAAATCCTTCGGTGGTCTCACCCTCAGGTGCAGGCTCACCAATACCGATAATATCGTCGAGATAGAAATCAAGCGTAGCATTAGGTGATTCAACATAGATCGTCACGCCAGTTGCGTCATCTGGTATTGTAACAGAGCCTTTGATCTGTGACCATGAATCACGTGAAGCCTGAGTATTAGAGATGTACTTATAGCATTCCTCGCCGGAAGAATCCTTATAGAGCATCTGAAGATTGAACTGTTCCTGAGCATTTGCGCTTTCATTGTCATACATGACCCATGCTGAGAGATCATAGGTCTCACCAGCACGAAGCTCTTTGATCTTAGCACAGGCAGCACCGTTCCAGTTAACTTCACGTCCGGTAACGTAAAGAGATTTTGAACCGGTATGAGCAGCGCTGTTAACGATTTCGATGACAGCATTGTCACCTCTTGCAGCCCATCCGTCGTAGCCTTCTTCGAACGAGTCGTTGAACAGCTCTGTTGCCTCAGCAAATGCGCCCATCTGTGAAAGTGATACCGATGAAGCGGCACACAATGCTGAAAGCACGACAGAAATTAAACGTTTTTTCATTACTAATTCCCTCCAAAAATTTAAACGTTTATTATATATGAAATATAATATAGCTATTATATCACTCCGAAAAAAAGCTGTCAATAATAAAATAACAATTTTCCCTGTTAACTGATGAAAAATTTTGAGCTTAAATGCCAAAACAGGAGGATTTGACATAACTGAAATTAAGTGCTATAATTTCAGATGATTGAAAATAAAACGCAGAGGAGCTTATTATAAATATGTATAATCCAAGATCATTAAAAGCCGAGGAATTCATCTCTCACGACGAGATAATTGAGACGCTTTCCTATGCAGAAAAAAATAAATCTAACGAAAAGCTTCTGAGAGAGGTGCTGGAAAAGGCGAAGCTCCAGAAAGGGCTGTCACATCGTGAGGCACTGCTGCTGATGGACTGCACCATTCCCGAGATCAACGACGAGATCTACAGCCTTGCGAGAAAGATAAAAACGGATTACTACGGCAACAGGATAGTAATGTTTGCGCCGCTGTATCTTTCAAATTACTGCGTGAATGGATGTGTCTATTGTCCATATCATCACCAGAACACCCATATCCCAAGAAAGAAACTGACACAGGAGGATATAATCCGAGAGGTGACAGCACTTCAGGATATGGGACACAAGCGTATTGCTCTTGAAGCAGGCGAGGATCCAGTAAATAACCCGATTGAATATATCCTTGAATCCATTAAAACGATCTATTCGATCAAGCATAAAAACGGCGCAATACGACGAGTGAACGTGAATATTGCTGCTACTACAGTTGAGAATTACCGTAAACTCAAGGAGGCAGAGATAGGCACATATATTCTCTTTCAGGAAACATATAATAAGGAAAGCTACGAGCAGCTTCACCCTACAGGGCCAAAGCATAACTATGCTTATCATACCGAAGCGATGGATAGAGCAATGGAAGGCGGTATAGATGACGTCGGACTGGGAGTTCTTTTCGGACTAGAGAATTACCGTTATGAACTTGCCGGAATTCTCATGCATGCGGAGCATCTTGAAGCAGCTCATGGCGTAGGCCCTCATACAATATCAGTTCCCAGAATCAGACGTGCCGACGATATTGACCCTGATAAGTTTGATAACGGGATCGATGATGACACTTTTGCAAAAATTGCAGCAGTAATCAGGATCTCAGTGCCGTACACAGGAATGATCGTCTCAACGAGAGAAAGTAAAAAATGCCGAGAAAAGGTGCTTCGGCTTGGAGTTTCGCAGATAAGCGGAGGCTCAAAAACAAGCGTCGGAGGATATGCTGACCCTGAGCCTGAGGAGGAAAGCTCAGCTCAATTTGATGTAGAGGATAACCGTACGCTGGATGAGGTAGTAAACTGGCTTATAGCGATGGGATATATTCCGTCATTCTGCACAGCGTGCTATCGTGAAGGAAGAACAGGGGACAGGTTCATGGCACTCTGCAAAGCAGGGCAGATCCAGAACTGCTGCCATCCGAATGCGCTTATGACGCTTCAGGAATACCTCGAGGACTATGCATCATCAGATACAAAAGCAATAGGCGAGGCACTGATTTCCAAGGAAATAGAGAATGTTCCAAGCGAAAAAGTACGTAAAATAGTTACCGAGAGACTTGCCGGAATAAGAGAAGGCAAGCGTGATTTCAGATTCTAGGAGGAAAAGAAAATGTTTGAAA
Source organism: Ruminococcus sp. (assembly GCA_045128995.1). Classification (GTDB taxonomy): domain Bacteria; phylum Bacillota; class Clostridia; order Oscillospirales; family Ruminococcaceae; genus Ruminococcus. The sequence continues at coordinate 3,326 of JBGVIW010000055.1, read as the reverse complement.
ATATTATCATAGCAGCCCAGACTTCACCCGCAACTGGAGATCATACACCGATCACCGCAATGCTGATAATCATCGGTGTAGCAGCCGTCGGACTTGTTGCGAGCGCAGTAATGAAGAAATTCAAGAAGTAGTACAGAATATTCTGCACGCATTGTCACAAGATTTATATACATCCAGATGGATCAAATGGAGGGGTATTTATGAAGAAGGTCATAACAGCAATAACAACAGCAGCAACAGCACTCAGCGCAATATCAGCAATGCCAGCATCGGCGCAGACGTTTGTCTATGAGGATTTTGAATATCAGTACATAAACAATGTGCAGGAAATCGAAATTACAGGATACCTTGGCACAGACCGCTATGTATGGATCCCTGAGACGATAAACGGTGTAACAGTTACATCAATAGGCGAGAGAGCGTTCAGGGAGAATGAGTATGCGGGACAGGTTATTCTGCCCAAGACAGTTACAATAATAAAGGAATCCGCATTTTACGGATCAAAGCTCAACTCCATTGTGATGAAAGGTGTGGAAACGCTTGAAGACCATGCTTTCAGCGGCTGTATAAGTCTTAGCCTGATATATATAGAAGATAAGCTGAAAAATATACATGATTGTGCGTTTCAGGGGACATGTATAGAAGACGTTGTAATTCCTTCCAGTGTTGAGTATGTAGAACAGAGAGCATTCAATAACACTTCCGGAACACATACTGTATATATTGAGAATGGGCTTACAGAGATAGGAGAAGAGGCATTCCTTACAGCAAGATTTCTTGACTGGGTATATATTCCTCCTTCAGTTGAAAAGATAGGAGACTATGCTTTTGGGTATTATGGCTTTGATCATAGCCGTCACAATGAGGGCTTAATAATTTATGGTCACGAGTTCACTGCAGGCTGGGCGTATGCAGTAGCGAATAATATTACATTCAGGGAAATGGTAACTGGAGATGTAGATTTTAACGGAGCGATCGATTCTCTTGATGCATCCGAAATCCTTACATATTATGCAGCTGTTGCGACAAACGGTGAAGAAAATCTCAACAGAGTACAGACAGACTGCAGTGATGTAAATGCCGACGGAGCAATAGATGCTCTTGATGCTTCTGAAGTTCTGACGTATTATTCTTACACGGCAACAGGAGGAAACATGAGCTTTGACGAATATCTTGGATTATAAGGAGCAGATTTATGAAGAAAGTCATAACAGCAATAACAACGGCAGCAACAGCGCTCAGCGCATTATCAGCAATACCGGCATCGGCAGAGGTTTACGGTGATTTTGAGTTTGAGGTATTGCTTACCGAGGAATATACGGGAATCGAGATAACTGCCTATAATGGAGAAGCTTCAAACGTGGTTATTCCCGAGACGATCGTTGGGATGCCAGTCATTTCGATAGGAGAAGAGGTTTTTCGGGACAACTTTGTTCTTACAGACGTAAAGCTTCCGGAGACAGTAAAGGAAATCAAGTATTCAGCATTTGGTAACTGTCGGTGTCTTAAGAACATAAATATGCCGGCAGATCTTGAGCGTGTAGAAGAGTATGCATTCACGACCTGTCATGCGCTGAGCAGTCTTGAATTCGGGGATAAGTTAACGTATGTCGGCGCCAACGGCTTTCAGCTATGTACATCGCTCGACAAGCTTACCATTCCATCCAGTCTTCAGACAGTAACATATCACTCTTTCCACGGACTTCAGGGTCTTGAAGTGCTGCGTTTTGAAGAGGGCGTAAAAGTGATCGAAGAGGACGCATTTCTCAACGAATTTGACTTGCAGAAGATATATTTGCCACGTTCGATTGAAAGTATACCTGATTATACATTAGGATGCTTATACTGGGGCGGATATATTGTAAATGACGATGTAGTTTTTTATGGATACAGCGGAACCGCTGAAGACTATGCGGAAAAATTCAATTTTACTTTTGTTAATATGTGTCTTGGAGATGTAAATGGGGATGGAGCAGTAAATGCCCTTGACGCCTCGATGATTCTTACCGAATACGCAGCTGCTGCAACAGATTCGGAGTCTGTGCTTACCGAGGATCAAAATTCGCTGGCTGATACTGATTTAGATGGAGCAATAAATGCACTCGATGCATCATCTGTACTTTCGTATTATGCACATACTGCAACAGGCGGCAGCGGCGATTTTATTGAATATCTTGGGTTATAAGGAGCAGATTTATGAAGAAAGTCATAACAGCAATAACAACGGCAGCAACAGCACTCAGCGCATTATCAGCAATGCCGGCATCGGCAGAGGTTTACGGTGATTTTGAGTTTAAAGTATTGCTTACCGAGGAAGATATAGGAATTGAAATAACTAAATACATAGGTGATGATTCAGGACTTGAAGCAGTGGCGGAGGTACCTGAAATGATTGCCGGAATGCCAGTAATCTCGATCGGTGAGGATGCCTTTGAGTATTCAAACTTAAAAGAGATCGTTCTTCCGGATACGATAAAGTACATTAAGTATGGCGCTTTCTATTACAACATAACGCTGCGCAAGATCAATCTTCCGGCTTCACTAGAGGAGATTGAAGGTTTTGCGTTTGCTGCAGCAAGTGATCTTGAAACTATTGAATTTCCGAAAAGTCTTAAGAGAATCGGTTCATATGCGTTTCAGGGGTCATCGATAAAAGACATTGTGATTCCAACTGGAGTGGAAGAGCTTGCCGCAGGCTCGTTTAATCATGCTGCGGGAACGGAAACTTTATATATAGAGGATGGCTTGAAGAAGATAGGTAAGGAGGCTTTTCTCACAGCTGCAAAGCTGGAGTGGGTGTATATTCCTCGTTCTGTTGAAGAAATAGGAGAGTATGCTTTCGGATATTTTACTTATGAATATATTCGTGGCAATTATGATACTGTTATTTATGGACATAACGGAACTGCTGCGCAAAAGTATGCAGAGGAAAACGATTTTATCTTCAAAAACTGTAGTTTAGGTGATATGGATTTTGATTCCAACATAAATTCACTCGACGCATCAGCAATACTCTCACATTATGCGGCGATATCAACTAATGAAGAGTCGGAGTTTAATAGAATACATCTCGAATATGCAGATGTTGATGGTGATGGAGTGGTGAATGCCCTTGATGCTTCGTATGTACTGACATATTATGCACATACAGCCACAGGAGGAACCGCAACATTCGAGGAATTCATGTCTGAAAAGGCGTAATTTTCGCATAAATCGCATACATATTAAAAAAAGTATGCGGAGGGATGATGATGATCTGCGGTCTGGAAGATATACGCACAAAGGAAGTTATTGATATAAAAACAGGCGAAAGGCTTGGGTATGTC